>JACRMT010000019.1 GCA_016214855.1 Nitrospirota bacterium
AGAGATGGTGATGCCTGGAGACAACGTCAGCATGACGGTAGAGCTGATCTCACCGATAGCGATGGAGAAGGAACTGAGGTTCGCAATCAGGGAAGGTGGCCGCACGGTTGGTGCCGGTGTCGTCACCGAGGTCATGGTATAGCCCATGAGAGATATATTTCTATTCCAGTGTACCGAATGCAAGAATAAGAATTATTCGACCATGAAGAACAAGAAGAACACAACGGACAAGCTTCAGCGGAAAAAATACTGCAGGAGCTGCATGAAACATACCATGCACAAGGAAACGAAAGCGTAGATGAGTGTAGGCCAGTAGCTCTAACGGCTAGAGCATCGGACTCCAAATCCGAGGGCTGGGGGTTCGAATCCCTCCTGGCCTGCCAACTAAAGCGAGGAATAATGCATGATTGAGAAGATAAAACAGTTTTTCAATGAAGTGAAAATAGAGACAAAGAAGGTCGTGTATCCAAACAGAGAGGAACTGATCGGGTCAACATGGGTCGTTATCATTACGGTGATGGTGATCTCTGTTTTTCTCGGCGTTGTTGACCTTGCTCTTGCCAAGATCGTCGGATTGGCCCTCAGGTAAGGACTATGGCAAAGAACTGGTATGTAGTGCATACGTATTCCGGCTTCGAGGAAAAGGTGAAGGTTTCCATTGAGGAGAAGGTCGTTACCAAGGGCCTCGAAGAGAAGATCGGCAAGATTCTTATTCCTACGGAGCGAGTGATTGAGCTCAGGGGAGGCAAGAAAAAAGAGAGCGAGCGGAAGTTCTATCCGGGGTACATTCTTGTCGAGATGGAACTTGATGATGAGACATGGCATCTGGTTAAAGGTACTCCGCGCGTCACCGGTTTTGTCGGTGGCCAGAACCCGGTCCCGATCCCGATCGAGGAAGTCGAACTTATCATGCAGCAGGTGGAGAGAGGTCCTGTTTCCCAGATCAAGACTCAATACCAGAAAGGTGAAAACCTCAGGATCGTGGATGGACCGTTCAGCAATTTCAACGGCTTTGTAGAGACGGTAGATATGGACCATGGAAGACTTACGGTCATGGTGAGCATATTCGGAAGGCAGACGCCGGTTGAGCTGAATTTCTTCCAGGTCGAAAAGAACCAGTAATTAATGTGTTTTGCATAACAGCAGGAGGATAGACAATGGCTAAGAAAGAGGTAACAGGACAGGTTAAGCTTCAGATTGTAGCAGGCAAGGCAACACCTGCTCCGCCGGTAGGTCCGGCACTCGGCCCGCATGGCATCAATATCATGGAGTTTTGCAAGGCATTCAATGCCCAGACAGCGCCCATGGGAGATACCATCATCCCGGTGGTGCTGACCATATATAAGGACAGAACGTTTACGTTCATTACCAAGACACCGCCTGCATCCGAACTCATCAAGAAGGCGGCAGGGGTGGTAAAAGGTTCGAGCACGCCGAACAAGGATAAGGTCGGCAAGCTTACGACAGCGCAACTTAAGGAAATAGCACAAACAAAGCTTCCTGATCTCAACGCGTACTCTGTGGATGCTGCAATGAGGATCATTGCGGGAACAGCAAAGAGCATGGGCGTTGAAGTTGTGGAATAGCGAGGAGATCTCTATGGGCAAGAAAATGAATGCTTCACTTGAAAAGGTCGAAAAAGGGAAGGAATATTCCCTTGAAAATGCTATACAGAAGGTAAAGGAACTGACATATGTCAAGTTCGACGAGACTGTTGACATTGTCTTCAATCTCGGCGTTGACCCGAGAAAGTCAGATCAGATGGTGAGGGGAACGGTTGTGCTTCCTCATGGCACGGGAAAGACCCTCAGAGTCCTTGTCTTTGCCAAGGGCGAAAAGGAGCTGGAGGCAAAACAGGCCGGCGCTGATTTTGTGGGTGCTGATGATCTTGTTGAGAAGATCAACAAAGGCTGGCTTGATTTTGACAAGGTTGTTGCGACCCCTGATATCATGGGCGTTGTCGGTAAGCTCGGAAAGGTGCTTGGACCCCGCGGCCTGATGCCGAACCCGAAGCTCGGCACCGTAACCTTTGACGTTGCCAAGGCGGTGAAGGAGATAAAGGCAGGAAAGGTAGAGTACAAGACCGAAAAAGCCGGTGTTGTGCATGTGCCGATCGGTAAAGTTTCCTTTGATGCACAGAAGCTTCTTGACAACGCAAAAGCTATTATCGATTCTGTAACCAAGGCAAAGCCGTCAACCAGCAAGGGCAAGTATCTGAAGGGGATCTCGGTATCATCGACGATGGGCCCCGGCCTGAGGGTTGACGTGGCTACTGTTTCAACAAAGTAGTTATTACACGGACATAGTCCAGACATATAATAGTCAGAGACAGTAGGTGTGAAAGCGTAATGCGCTATCCTGGAGAAGCAGGAATAGCGTGCCTACCGAGGCTAAGAGGGATGAGAAGAGATTTTGTGATAGGGGAAAAGGCCGCGAAAGACCGCTTCAGTTTTCCCTATTTCTTATCCGTATCTGATGTTCACATGCCTGCCAGGGTCTCTGGGAAAGGAGGTCTCATCTGAAAAAGCAAGAAAAAGGACAGGTAATTACCGACCTGAGAGAAAAGTTCTCGAAGGCGAGATCAGTTGTTTTTACCGATTACAAAGGCATGACCGTTGCCGAGATGACTGACTTGAGAAGACTGCTGAACAGCTCTTCTATCGACTACAGCGTTGTCAAGAATACACTTGCCAAAATTGCATCACAGGAGACAAGTTTTTCTGTCGCAGCTGATGTGTTCACGGGTCCGGTCGGTCTTGCCATCGGCTATGACGATCCCGTGCTCGCGGTAAAAAGAGTTCTGGATTTCGTCAAGAAGAACGAAAAGCTTAAAGTAACGGGAGCCGTAGTTGAAGGACAGCTGTACGGTCCCAAGGATCTGAAGGCTATTGCAGAACTGCCGTCAAGAGAGTTACTGCTCTCGATGCTGGCCGGAGCACTTCAGGCGCCGATGGCAAAACTGGCTGGAGCACTTTCCGCTACCGTCACCGGCTTCGCCTATGCAATGGAATCACTGAAATCAAAAAAGAACAATTAACCATAATTCTAAGGAGGTTTGCATAATGTCTATTACGAAGGAACAGGTTTTTGAATTTATCGATAGCATGACGATCCTTGACATGTCCAAGTTCATCAAGGAGTTTGAAGAGAGATACAAGGTTGTAAGGGAACTTACCAGCCTTGGCCTGAAAGAGGCAAAGGACCTTGTTGACGGAGCCCCGAAGCCGCTCAAGACCGGAGTAACAAAAGAAGAAGCCGATTCCATGAAGGCAAAACTTGAAGAGCAGGGTGCAAGCGTAGAAATAAAATAACATCAAGATAAAGGTTTAGCAAACGGGTAGAGGCGGGAGAAAAGCCGTCTCTACCTTTGCCTTTACTAAGATAAGGAGACATATGGCAAGGGTACTGAGAAAGAGATTGGATTTTGGCAGGGTTCCCCAATTCCTTGAAGTTCCAAATCTTATTGAGATACAGAAGCGATCCTATGAGCAGTTTCTGCAGAAGGATTTTCCCATTGGAAAACGCAGGGACATGGGCTTGCAGTCTGCTTTTGTCAGCGTGTTCCCCATAAACGACTATAACGAGACCGCCGAGATAGAGTTTGTCGGCTATCACGTCGGTGAGCCGAAATATACCGTACGCGAAGCCCTGCAAAAAGGCATTACCTGTGCTGCGCCGCTGAAGATCAGCGTAAAACTTAATATGTTCGAAGCCGATGCGAACGGGAAGAAGAAGCTCAAAGAGTCCCGCGAACAGGACGTTTATATCGGTGAAATGCCGATCATGACGGATACCGGCACGTTTGTCATCAACGGGACAGAGCGTGTCATTGTCAGCCAGCTTCACCGTTCTCCTGGCGTATTTTTCAGTCACGACAAGGGTAAAACCCATGCAAGTGGAAGGCTGCTGTATTCTGCACGCGTGATCCCGTCACGGGGGTCCTGGCTTGATTTTGAATTTGATGCAAAAGATATTCTGTATGTAAGGATCGACAGAAGGAAGAAGCTCCCCGCCACAATTGTGCTGAAGGCGCTTGGCTATTCGAACGAAGAGCTTCTGAAGATCTTTTATCCTGTTGAGACGATAAGCATAAAGGGCAATACCTTCACCCGGGAAGTTAGTGAGGTCCTGGTTGGTCTCAAGTCCCATCAGAACATTGTGGCACCCGGCACAAAAGAAGTGATCGTCAAAGAAGGGATGAAGATCACCAAGGGCTCCATTAAGAAAATGGAGACCTCGGGGATTAAAACCATAACAACAACAAAAGAGGAGATCATCGGCAGGATCACCCTGAAGGATATTGTTGATCCGACAACGGGAGAAATTATCCTGGAGGGCAACGAAGTCCTGACAGAAGATATTTTCAATAAGATCCTTTCGCTAAAAATCGAGACGCTGAACCTGCTTTTTATTGACAATGTGAGCTACCTGTCGTCGCTCCGCGACACGCTTCTTACCGATAAGGTGAGAACGCAGGATCAAGCGCTTATCGAGATATACAAGAAGCTCAGACCAGGTGAGCCGCCTACGCAGGCGTCCTCCCGGGATCTGTTTAACGGACTCTTCTTCGATCCGAAACGGTATGACCTTTCGCCCGTCGGACGATTGAAGCTTAACAAACGGCTTAACCTTGATACGCCTCTCGACGTAAAGGTGCTTACGGATAAGGACGTTATTGAGATTGTCAGGTATATTCTCAGTCTCAGGACCGGAAAAGGCGAAGTCGATGACATCGATCACCTCGGCAACAGGAGAATCAGGGGCGTAGGCGAGCTGCTGGAGAACCAGTTCAGGATAGGGCTCGTGAGGATGGAGCGGGCGATCAAGGAGAAGATGACGCTTACTGAGCTTGAAAATGCCATGCCTCATGACCTTATCAATGCAAAGCCGGTAATGGCGGCTGTCAAGGAATTCTTCGGATCAAGCCAGCTTAGTCAGTTTATGGACCAGACCAACCCGCTTTCCGAGATTACCCATAAAAGGCGTCTCTCAGCTCTTGGCCCGGGTGGACTCACACGGGAGAGGGCAGGTTTTGAGGTCCGTGACGTTCATCCCACGCATTATGGAAGAATATGCCCTGTCGAAACGCCTGAAGGTCCGAACATCGGCCTCATTACATCGCTTGCATCATACGCAAGAGTGAATGACTATGGCTTTATTGAAGTGCCGTACCGGAAGGTTGCCAACGGCAGGGTTACAGAGGAAGTTGAATTTTTCTCCGCTATTGAGGGCGAGAAGTTCATTATTGCAGAGGCAACATCGCCCTATGACAAAAGCGGCAAATTGATCGGCGATCATGTATCTGCCCGTGAAGGCGGCGGCTTCAGGATGGTCAGGCCCCAGGAAGTGGATTACATGGACGTTTCCCCCAAACAGGTTGTAGGTATTTCGGCAGCGCTTATCCCGTTTCTCGAAAATGACGATGCAAACAGGGCACTCATGGGATCGAACATGCAGCGCCAGGCAGTGCCTCTGCTGCACCCTGATGCTCCTGTGGTCGGCACAGGAATGGAGTTTGCAGCCGCGAAAGATTCGGGAGCTATTATACTTGCAAAGAGGGCAGGCAAGATTGAAAGCCTTGACGCAACCCGCATTGTAGTGCGAGTGAGCAACAGCGCCGGCGTAGATATTTACCCCCTTGTCAAATTTCAGCGCTCTAACCAGGCCACCTGCATAAACCAGCGGCCGATCGTGAGTGTTGGGGATTCAGTTAAAAAAGGAGATGTCCTTGCTGATGGTCAGTCAACTGACCGCGGCGATCTTGCCCTTGGGAAAAATGTGGTTGTAGCCTTTATGCCCTGGGGAGGCTATAACTTTGAGGATGCGATAATCCTGAGTGAACGTCTTGTCAAGGAGGATGTGTATACCTCAATCCATATCGAGGAGTTCGAGATCGAGGCCCGGGAGACAAAGCTCGGACCTGAAGAGATAACCAGGGATATTCCGAATGTAGGCGAGGAAGCCTTAAAGGATCTTGACGAGTTCGGTATCATAAGAATCGGCGCTGAGGTTAAGCCTGGAGATATCCTTGTCGGCAAGGTCACGCCGAAAGGGGAAACCCAGCTTACCCCTGAGGAGAAACTGCTCAGGGCGATCTTCGGCGAGAAGGCAGAGGAGGTCAAGGAGAGCTGTCTTTATGTGCCGCCAGGAATCGAGGGTACGGTTGTTGATGTCAGGATCTTCTCAAGGAAGGGCATTGCCAAGGATGGAAGGGCAAAGAGCATTGAAGATGACGATATTCAGAGACTCCAGCGTGATCTTGAGGAAGAGATCAAGATCATTAAGGAAGAGAAATCTACAAAGCTGAGCCAACTTTTCATTGGGCAGCGCGTGGCAGAAGAGGTTAAGCATTCCAAGACAAAGGAAGTGATCTGCGCAAAAGGGAAGACCCTGACTGAAGAGCACCTTGAGAACATCAGAGACGAACATCTGATGCGCATTAAGGTGATGGATGACAGCGTACAGGCCAAGATCGATACGATCAATAACGATTCAAACCAGTATGTGCGGGATCTTGAGAAGCGATATGACCAGAAAGTCGAACAGATCAGAAAGGGCGATGAACTCCCTCCCGGCGTTAACAAGCTTGCTAAATGCTATATTGCAATGAAACGCAAGATACAGATCGGTGACAAGATGGCAGGACGACACGGAAACAAGGGTGTTGTTGCGACGGTTGTTCCCGAGGAAGATCTGCCGTTTCTCCCTGATGGCACGCCTGTAGACGTTGTCCTGAATCCCCTGGGCGTTCCGTCCCGCATGAATGTCGGCCAGATCCTGGAGAATCATCTGGGCTGGGCGGCGAAGTCCGTTGGAAAGATGGTCAGAGAACTTATGGACAGGCGGGGATCACTGACTGAGATAAAAAAATGTGTAAGCGACGTTATTTCCGACGTAATTGACGACAAGACGAAAATAAGTGAATATGTCGATGATATCGACCAGGCAGTGGCTCAGGATATCGCTCAGCATGGTATCTTTATCGCTTCACCGGTTTTTGAGGGTACAAAAGAAGAGCAGATACGTAAGCTGTTTAAGAAGACAGGGATATTGAAGACCGGTCAAACAGTGCTTTATGATGGTAAAACAGGGGAACGCTTTGAGCGTGAGGTGACCGTTGGCGTTATGTACATGCTCAAGCTTCATCACCTTGTCGACGACAAGCTCCATGCCCGCTCCATTGGCCCGTATTCTCTGGTTACACAGCAGCCTCTTGGCGGCAAGGCACAGTTTGGAGGACAGAGACTGGGCGAGATGGAAGTATGGGCTTTGGAGGCATATGGCGCTGCCCATACACTCCAGGAATTTCTGACGGTTAAGAGCGACGATGTCTCGGGAAGGGCAAGAATGTATGAGGCTATTGTGAAGGGTGATGCAACCCTCGAGCCCGGTGTGCCTGAGTCATTCCATGTATTAATAAAAGAACTCCAGAGCCTTGGTCTCGATCTAGAGCTTTTGGAGAAAAAGAAGAAGGGGGAATAGGATGACAGAAGACATTTATTCCATATTCCAAAAGCCAAAAAATCCGACCGATTTCGAAGCAATGAGAATAAAGCTTGCATCACCGGAAAAGATCAGAGAGTGGTCGTTCGGCGAGGTAAAGAAACCCGAAACGATCAATTACCGCACATTCAAGCCTGAGCGCGATGGTCTCTTTTGCGCAAAAATATTTGGTCCCATAAAAGACTGGGAATGTATCTGCGGAAAATACAAGAGAATGAAACACCGCGGCATTGTCTGCGATAAGTGCGGTGTAGAGGTTATCCAGTCAAAGGTGAGGCGCGAGAGGCTCGGTCATATTGAGCTGGCGAGTCCGGTTGCTCATATCTGGTTTCTTAAGGGCGTTCCAAGCCGTATCGGCATTCTTCTCGATATGACCATGAGGAATCTTGAAAAGGTCCTCTACTTCGAGAGCTATATTGTTATTGACCCGGGAGATACACCTCTTAAGGCGAGGGAACTCCTTACGGACGATGAGCATAAAAAGAAGTTTTCGGAATACGGGACCAGGTTCAAGGTCGGCATGGGAGCTGAGGCTATCAGGGAACTGCTCAGAGCAATAGATCTTGAGCCGCTCAGCATTGAGCTGAAGACCAAGATCAAGGAAGCTGCCTCCATCGGCGTCAAGAAGAAGCTTACGAAAAGACTGAAGGTCGTGGAGGCTTTCAGAAAGTCAGAGAACAAACCTGATTGGATGATCATGGATGTTATCCCGGTTCTTCCTCCTGACCTGAGGCCGCTCGTTCCTCTCGAGGGTGGACGGTTTGCAACTTCAGACCTGAACGACCTTTACCGGAGAGTTATCAACAGGAATAATAGGCTTAAGAGGCTTGTGGAACTTAAAGCGCCGAGTGTCATCATTAAGAATGAAAAGAGAATGCTCCAGGAGGCGGTCGATGCTCTTTTCGATAATGGCCGCAGGTCCAAAGTTCTGAAGACAGCCACGAAAAGACCGCTCAAATCCCTGAGCGACATGATAAAGGGCAAGCAGGGACGGTTCAGGCAGAATCTTCTGGGGAAAAGAGTAGACTATTCAGGCAGATCCGTTATCGTTGTCGGTCCTGATCTGAAGCTTCACCAGTGCGGGCTTCCCAAGAGAATGGCACTTGAACTGTTCAAGCCGTTTATCTTCAATAAGCTTGAGGAAAAGGGATATGCGACAACGATAAAGGCGGCAAAAAAACTCGTTGAAAAAGAGTCTCCTGAAGTTTGGGACGCACTTGAAGAGGTGATCCGGGAAACGCCGGTGCTCCTCAACCGTGCCCCTACCCTGCACAGGCTCGGTATCCAGGCATTTGATCCTATCCTTGTAGAAGGCAAGGCCATCAAACTTCACCCGCTTGTTTGTACTGCGTTCAACGCAGATTTTGACGGTGACCAGATGGCTGTTCACGTACCGCTTTCGATAGAAGCGCAGGTCGAGGCAAGGGTTCTGATGATGTCGGTCAATAATGTTCTTTCCCCTGCTAATGGCAAGCCCATTCTGCTTCCAACGCAGGATATGGTCCTTGGTATCTATTATCTCATGAAAGAGAGAAAGGGAGCCAAGGGTGAAGGCATGGTCTTCTCTGATCCTCAGGATGTGAGAGTTGCCTATGATGCCGGCCGCCTGAGCGAGCATGCAAAGATCAAAGTGCGCATTGATGGTGTGATGACGGATACAACAACCGGAAGAGTGCTTTTTTACGAGATTGTTCCAAAAATGACAAAAGAAGCCCAAGGCATAGCTTTTGAGGATATTAATAAGGACATGACCAAGAAGGCGCTTTCGAAGATTATCGAGGATTCATACAAGAGGGTCGGAAGACGTGAAACTGTCGTGTTCCTTGACAATCTCGAAGAGCTCGGCTTCCATCACGCGACCAATTCAGGCATCTCAATCTGCATGGCAGACATGCATATTCCGGTCAAGAAAAAAGAGATGATAGACCAGGCCGAAAAGGACGTTATGGAGGTCCAGAGCCAGTATGCGGACGGACTCATTACCCAGGGTGAGCGATACAATAAGGTGATCGATATCTGGGCAAATGTCACTGAGCGCATTGCTGACGAGATGATGAAGGAGCTTGGCGCCGAGGACGAGAAGGTGGCCTCAGAAGAAGAACTGCAGGAGAAGAGATCTTTTAACAGCATATTTATGATGGCCGATTCTGGCGCGCGAGGGAGTACGGCTCAGATCAGACAGCTTGCAGGCATGAGAGGCTTGATGGCAAAACCTTCAGGTGAGATTATTGAAACGCCGATCACCGCCAACTTCAGGGAAGGTCTCACGCCTCTTCAGTATTTTATCTCAACGCACGGAGCGCGTAAGGGTCTTGCTGATACGGCGTTGAAAACAGCCAATTCAGGATATCTCACCCGGAGGCTTGTTGACGTTGCTCAGGATGTTCTCATTACAGAGGATGACTGTGGAACTACAGACGGCATTGAGGTCACCAATCTTATTGAGGGCGGTGAGATCATCCAGCAGCTTGAGGAGAGACTGGTCGGAAGATATTCGGTTGAGGATATCAAGGATCAGGACAAAGTCATGATCGTAAAAAGAAATCACGAGATAACCGAGGAAATCGCAAAGGCGATTATCGAGGCGCCAAAAGACAGGGTGAAGATCAGGTCAGTACTCACCTGCATTTCCAAATTCGGTGTCTGTGCAAAGTGCTATGGAAGGGACCTTGGCAGGGGAGGATATGTTGAGACCGGAGAGTCGGTCGGTATCATCGCTGCCCAGTCCATTGGCGAGCCGGGAACACAGCTTACCATGAGAACGTTCCATATTGGCGGAACGGCTTCCAAGGTTGTTGCGCAGACTGTTCTTGAAGCAAAACATTCGGGAACTGTTAAGTTCATCAATATTAATACGGTCAAGAATCGTGAGGGATTCTATGTTGTCATGAACAGAAACGGCAACATAGCAATTACTGATTCAAAAGGCAGGGAGCGTGAGAAATACTCTGTTGTGTATGGTGCCAAGCTCCACGTTGAGGAGGGTAAGAGGGTTGAGATCGGTCAGAAGTTGGTCGAGTGGGATCCTTACTCGGTGCCAATCCTCACTGAGGTTGGCGGCAGAATTGCGCTGGGAGACATCATAGAAGGCGTTACAGTCAAGGAAGAGGTTGATGAAACAACAGGACTTTCCCATAAGGTGATCATTGAATATCCTGTGAATATGCGACCGAGAATTTCGATCAAGGATGAGCATGGAAAGTCAACGCTCAAAATCCCGAGTACAGGCAATCTTGCACGGTATCAGCTGCCTTCCGGAGCGCATATTATTGTAGACAAGCACAGTATCGTTTATCCCGGAGACATTCTTGCCAAAATGCCACGGGAGACAACAAAAACCAAGGATATAACCGGCGGTCTTCCGAGAGTTGCCGAGCTTTTTGAGGCGCGGAAGCCCAAGGAACAGGCAGTTGTCTCGGAGATTGACGGTATTGTCGAGTTCCGGAGCGCGCTGAAAGGCAAGCGTGTAGTTGTTGTTAAGGGTGGTGAGTTCACGAAGGAATATGATATCCCCAAGGGTAAACACGTGAGTGTGCATGAGGGTGACTGGGTTAAGGCTGGAGAGGCACTAATGGATGGTGCTGTAAATCCCCATAGCATCCTCGATATCCTTGGACCAAGAGAGCTTCAGAGTTATCTTGTTGATGAGGTTCAGAAAGTGTACCGCCTGCAGGGTGTTTCGATCAACGATAAACATATCGAGACGATCGTGCGCCAGATGATGAAGAAAGTGCGGATCGAGGATGCCGGAGATACGACATTCCTCATTGGCGAGCAGGTGGACAGAATAGCATTTCAGGATGAAAACACGAGGGTCAAGGCTGAAAGCGGCAAGCCTGCACAGGGCAAGCCCCTGCTTCTTGGTATTACCAAGGCATCGCTTACCACAGACAGTTTCATCTCTGCTGCATCATTCCAGGAGACAACCCGCGTTCTTACCGAGGCTGCGATCAACGGCAGTATCGATGAACTTCGCGGATTGAAGGAGAACGTTATCATGGGCAGGATTATCCCTGCCGGCACAGGCATGAAGTATTATCGCAATACGTTTGTCCAGCGTGAACAGAGCCCAGTTGTTCCTGAGGAGACTCCGGCGACTGCAGAGTAAATAGCACCGCACAAAAAAATCCCCTGAAGCCCTGTTCAAATGGGCTTCAGGGGATTTTTTGTCTTTAATCTTATTTCAGGCCAATTTCTTTGGCAACTTTTTTGATCATCTTCTTGTCGTTCTTTAGAATATTCATGCAACGATCACCCTTGTTCAGGACCGCCTCGGTAAAGGCATTGGCTGTCTGATATTTTTCCCTCATTGCCTCTTTTGATATGGCAGTCTTTCCGTCATGGCAGGATGCACACATCTTGGTCCAAAACTGCGTTCGAGCCACTGCGTGACTGTTCGAAATAAAGATGCTGCTTAAAAACAATGCCATAAGCAGCATGAGACATATCGACCTGATTTTCATGTCCATCACCTCGTTATCATATCGCTGACGCCGACTATTGCAATGCCAGCTTCTTCGGCCTTTTTAATAAGTTTTTCTTTTTTCAGAATAATACTCTTTCCCGACTCAACAGCAAGCACCCGTGCCTGAACATTAAACATAGATCTGAGCGTGTCGGGGCCAACGACCGGCACATCGAAACGCATATCCTGCTGCGGCTTACTCACCTTAATAATGACTGCCCCGCTTCCTGCAAGTGCGCCTCCTCTTTTGATTGCCTCGTCAGTTCCTTCTATCGCTTCTATGGCCATAACAGCCTGATTCTTGACGATAACCGTCTGGCCAATATCGAGCCTTCCGATCTCCTTTGCTATCCTCCATCCATAGGCAATATCCTTCCACTCATTCTCTGTAGGCCCCTCTTTTGTGAGCACGCCTTCGGGTGTAAGCAACGAGGATGTGAAATCAGTGGTGTTTAATAGGGCAATGCCTTCCTTTTTCAGTTCTTTTGCTAAAGCAAGGAGAATTGAGTCGTCACTCTTGTCTTTCAGCGAAAAAAGAAGCTTAATCGCTCTAAGGTCAGGCAAGATCTTACTCTTGTAGAGCAGGGACTTTGGGACCTTGCCTGCCATCACAGCCTCTTTTACCCCTGATTCTTTCAAAAAACCCATAATCTCACCGAGTTTGCCGACATTAATCCACTTGATCTCATCAACAGTCAAGGCAAGAGACTTTTCTGCAAGAGGTTCAAGCCCCACGGCAACAATTTCGTATCCCTTGGCGCGAGCTTCTTCAGCAATCGCCTTTGGAAGATCTCCATTTCCGGCGATTAGGCCAAGCTTAAGCTTTACCTGCATATCCCTCGTTTGTTCTTTTCAATGAACTCAATGAGGCTCCCGATCTCGGGAAATTCACTGAAATCTTCTTTTACCTTCCTGACAGCATCTTTGAGCGACCGTTTTTCTCGAAAGAGAATTTTGTATGCTTTTTTTATCGCGGTTATTGCCTGGTCTGAAAAACCGTGTCTTTTTAACCCGATTGTGTTAGGGCCGAAGAGTTTTGCCCGCGAACCTGCCGCAACCATATATGGGGGCACGTCCTGAACAACTCCGCTGAGGCCGCCTATCATTGCATATTGCCCAATTCTTGTGTACTGGTGTACAGCTGCCAGCCCACCTATTATGGTGAAGTCCTCTACCAATACGTGACCCGCCAGCGTTGCAGCGTTTGCCATGATGACGTGATTTCCTACTCTGCAATTGTGCGCAATATGGACATAGGCCATGAAATAGTTGTTATTACCCACTACAGTTGTTTCATCTCCGCCGACTGATGCCCTATGGATCGTTACGTATTCACGAATTACGTTGTCGTTTCCGATGATGAGTTTAGTTGGTTCTCCCTTGTACTTGAGGTCCTGAGGCGGAAATCCTATGCTTGAAAAAGGATAGAAGGTGCAGTTCTCGCCGATCTCGGTATTACCTTCAATAATTATGTGCGAAAAAAGCTTTGTGCCTTTGCTGATGCGCGCACCTTTCTTGACTACACAGTAGGGGCCGATATCGACATCTGCATCTATTTTCGCTTTGGGATTAATGATCGCTGTTTTGTGGATCGTTGATTTCATGGTTCAGATCTCCTGATTCGTGAGCATGGCGGTGAGATACGCCTCGGCTACGACTTTGTCATCAACCTTTGCCACGCCGGAGAGCTTCCAGACATTGCCCCGCTGCTGTATGACTTTTAATTCCATTTTCAGCTGATCACCGGGCACGACCGGTTTTCTGAACTTTGCCTTTTCAATGCTCATAAAAAAAACGGATTTTGCATCAGTGCCAGTGCTGAATGCAAGCACACCGCCTACCTGTGCCATGGCTTCTATGATGAGTACTCCCGGCATGATAGGCTGACCGGGAAAATGTCCCTGAAAAAAAGGCTCATTGATCGTTACATTTTTTATTCCCGTTATGCTTACGCTGGGTTCCATTGCTATAATCCGGTCAACGAGCAGAAAAGGATATCTGTGCGGCAGTTTTTTCATAATATCGACAACATTCATCATAAGGTCTCTCCTTTGACCAGACGGTCTATTTTTTCTTCAAGTTCCCTGATCCTCTTATTCATTTCAGGCAGTTTAGCGAATAGTGCCTGAGACCGCAACCAGCTGGCATGCGGTATCGCCGGGGTGCCGGAATAGACACCCTTCTTCAGGCGACCCTTCATAACGCCTGCTCCTCCAGCCACCATGGTGCCAGAATCAATGGTGGTGTGATCGCCTACACCGACCTGACCCCCAAGAATGACAAAATCGCCGATTTCAGTGCTTCCTGCTATACCAACTTGAGAAACGATAAGGGATCTTTCTCCTATCGAAACATTATGGGCAATCTGGCAAAGGTTATCAATTTTTGCCCCTTTTTTTATGAGAGTGTTGCCAAGAGTCGCCCGGTCAATGGAGACATTTGAGCCTATTTCAACATCATCTTCGAGGATTACTCCGCCAACCTGGGGGATCTTGTAATGTTCACCTTTTTCCAATACGTAGCCATATCCGTCAGAGCCGATGACCGTTCCCGCGTGAATAGTAACCCTGTCTCCAATAGTGATCCCTTCTCTGATCGTTACATTCGGATAGATGAGGCAGCCTGAGCCAATCCTTGTATGTTCTCCTATAAAAACCCCTGGCATAATGACAGAGTTGCTTCCTATAATCGCATGAGCGGAAACAACAGCAAAGGGATAAATAGATACATTGCTGCCTAGAGAAGCACTCTCTGCAATAAAAGCCTCTGAGCTTATTGCCGCGGGATAAGATGCTTTTGGATAAAAGCACTCAATTGCCTTAGCGAAGCCGTAATAGGGATTCATGACCTTGATCTGCGGAATTGTAAGGCCGGGGATCACTTCTTTTACTATAACGCAGGAAGCCTTGGTGTCGGAAAGATACTTGAGGAACTGGGATGAGGCGACAAAGGTTATGTCACCCTCCTTTGCCTCTCTGACACCTGAAACCCCTGTAATAACACGTTCAGGGTCTCCAATGACCTCCCCGTTTACGATCTCTGCAAACTCATTAATGTTCATAGGACCTTTTATAAGCAGTGAGATAAAAAAGCCTCCTCAAAAACAGGAGGCTTTTTGAGATGAGGACAGTGCTGTCTTATTTCTTTGTTTTTACTTTCGATTCGTTATGTTTCTTTATAACGACCTCAGTCAGGTCGATCTCTTTTGTTGAATAAAGGATCTGACCTTCGGCATTTTCAAGAATAAGCGTGTAGGCATCATCCTGTCCGATCTTCTGAATAATGGCACGAATATCTTTCAATATGTCGCCTGTCAGTTCACTTTCTTTTTTCTTGACCTCACTCTGCGAGTCTGAAACAAGCCGCTGGTACTCCCTGATCAGCCGCTCGAGTTCTTCCTCTTTGGTCTTTCGTGCATCCTGAGAAAGCACTGAAGCCTGCTTTTCAAGATCATTCTTCCCCTTCTCTATCGCCTTGCCCTTTTCGTCTATCACGCCCTGCTTTGATTTGATCAGAAATTCCAGATCAGACTTCGCTTTTTTCCCTGATTCAGATTCATTGAGCGCCTTAACGAGGTCTACGAACCCAATTTTGAGAGTGTCTGCTGCAAAAACTGTCGAACTGCCAAGCAATAAAACAACCACTATAAGCCATGCTACTTTTCTCATGCTGTCTCTCCTTGTATATAGTTAGAAAAAGCTTCCGAATGCAAACTCAAATTTACTTGTGCTTTCGTCATGTTTTGGGGCAAGATTGTATCCCCACTCAAGCCGTATCGGACCAAAAGGTGATATCCACCGGATACCGAGTCCGGCAGTGTATCTCAACTTGCCCAGATCGCTGAAATTGTCATACGCATTTCCCGCATCGAAAAAAGTAAGACCTTTCAACTTCATCTCAGCAGAAAGAGGGAAGATATACTCAAAGTTAAAAATGAGTTCCGAAGTGCCGCCTATCGGATCATTCGTAGCCGTGTCGCGAGGACCAGCTTCGCCAAAGCCAAGCCCTCTGACGGTATTAATCCCCCCGACATAGAAGCGTTCGTACAGAGGAAGTTTCTTCCCGAAAAGCGCCTTTGAATATCCTAATCGTCCCCGTGCCATAAACGTTGTCTCACCTATCGGGAAGAACCAGCCCGAATCGATGACTGCCTTGACGAAACCGTTTGTCCCTCCGAGCCCTGCCAATGTAACGGTCAGAGAGTTTCTCGAGCCCCTTGACGGATCCAGATAGTTGTCTCTGCTGTCGCGCGTGATGGAGGGGGTGATGCTGCTTGTCGTGCTTGTCCCGGCCTGGTCAGTTACAATGCTTGACGCACCTTCTTTGATATTATCAATGGTCGCCCTTTCAAAGTTGTAGGTAATGTCACCCTTCCAGAACTCATCAAAAGACTTTCCCAATCCGAGATAGAACCCGTATGCCTGCTTGTTATATTCAATATACTCACGGTGGTGCCGATAGATGCCTGTAGAAAGAGAGATGGGTTTGTCACGGAAGTACGGATCGCGGAAGGAAAGTTCGTAATATGAAGTTTTGCCGCCCAGTTCCCCTTTAACCTTGACGTATTGTCCTTTTCCAAAAAGATTTCCCTGCGTAATATCAGCTGTTGCAATGAATCCATCTGCCGAACTATATCCGCCACCGATACTCATGAAGCCGGTAGGCCGCTCTTTTACCTTGACGTCAATATCAACGGATTTGTCTTCATTTTTCGGTTTTGGAACCATATCAACGGTTTCAAAGAATCCGAGATTGTTGATTCGTTCATAGCTTCTTTTGAGCTTGGAACTATCAAATGTATCGCCTTCATCAAGCCTGATCTCTCTTCTGATGACCTTATCCCTGGTCTTCTGGTTACCGGATATCTCAACTCTGCCGATCCGGTATTTGTCACCTTCCTCGATGCCGAGCACAATCTGGACGGTCTTGCTCTGGTCATCAGGTGTAAGGTTCGGAACGACGGAGACAAGCGCGTACCCGTTCCTCGAATAGAGTTCAGAAATGGCAAGCATATCTTTCTCCAGGATATTTTTCTGGAAAAGGCTGTTTGGTTTAAGCGTCACTTTTTTCCTGATCATATCTGCATCATAGAGCTTGTTGCCTATGATCTCAAGGGACGCGACCTTGTACTGCTCGCCCTCGGCTATGCGCAGCTTAATGGTCATCCCCTTCTTTTCCTTGTCAACGGCAATTTCTGGTTCTCCCACAACAACTTTTAAAAATCCATTATTAAAATAAAGGTTTCTAACCCGTTCCATGTCCGCATCAAGCTGATCTTTTTTGAGATATCCACCTGAACCAATAAAGGAAAAGAGCCACCACTCCTTTGTTTCCATGACCTTCTTTATCTTGCCTGCTGAGAGGTTCTTGTTGCCTTCAATGGCAATGCTCTTGATCTTGATTTTGTCCCCTTCATCTATCTGGTAGGTAAGAGTCACTTCATTCTCGGATACCTTCTTTATTACAGGGACAATATTTGTGAGCCAATATCCCTCTTCTTCATAGTACTTTCCAATTTTGGATGCATTATCCTGAATCAATACCGTGTCGGCGATGGAGCCGGGCGTAATTGATATTTTTTCTCTTATTTTCGCGTCTTCAATCTGCTTGTTGCCTTGAAGTTCTATGCGGATAATGGCAGGCTTTTCCCGGACAAGATAGAAAAGCTTGACGCCGCCCTCAAAGGCCTCAATTTCCACCTTTACATCCTCAAAATAGCCCAATTTAAAGATCGATTTGATATCTTCGTTGGTCTTTTCCTGCGATATGGGTTCCCCGAGCTTATGGGAAAGTTTAGCCTTGACCGCTCCCTCTTCTATGCGCTTGAGTCCTTTGACCTCTATGGCATTGACCAACGGCTGTCCCTGTGCGAACAGTCCGGTGTATGAAGCCATTACGAATACGATTGTCAACAGAACTGTATTGCGCATGTTTCCCTCCTGCGTTGGCTGATGAAATGCTCTCCTTGACTTGAGACCTGTAAGTATAGCACTGATCCCCGGGGACTTGTAAATAAGAAAATATTGTTTGGAGTTATCCAGGGCCGCTAAAGCTGCTTGCATGCAGAACTGAGCAGTTGTGCATTGTTTTGGTCATTTCGCGTCATCAAACAGGACACTTGAGCAGTCCCGTCCGGGTCTGCTCAGTTCCGCATGATGCCATGTCAATTCTCTTGCCTGTCCTGCAGTACAAAGCAGTTCCGCTAAAATAAGAAATTGTGATTTGCGGATTAAATTTTTTTATTTGACCATCTCGCAAAAGGTATTTTAAGCTGTAAAGCCTGCATTTCGTATTTATTAGGCTTTAATGAACAATCACCATAAAGGAGGATTCGATGAAGAAGTATGACACGCCGTTGATCGACGAGCTCGAAAAAGGCCCATGGCCGAGCTTTGTCACAGAGATGAAGAAGGCTGGAAAGAACAACGAGATGGCAAATGACGCAGTAGGACATCTCGAAAAGTGCTATCAGACCAAAGTAGGGTACTGGAAACATGGCGGTATCGTTGGCGTTCTTGGTTACGGAGGCGGCGTTATCGGAAGATATTCAGAGCTCGGCGACGAGTTCCCTGGGGTTGCCCATTGCCATACGGTCAGAATAAACCAGACGAGCGGGTTTTTCTACACGAGCAGTGCCCTTCGCGAGATCTGCGACATCTGGGACAAATACGGAAGCGGTCTCACCAACATGCATGGTTCGACCGGCGACCTTGTTCTCCTTGGCACTAAGACGGATGCCCTTGAAACAATCTTCGCCGAATACTCATCCCGCGGATGGGACCTTGGCAGTTCAGGTTCTGCTCTGAGAACTCCAAACTGTTGCGTAGGCCCGGGCCGTTGCGAATGGACGAACTATGACACCCTCGACCTTAACTATGCCTTGACCCAGGAATTTCAGGACGAGATTCACAGACCCATGTTCTCTTACAAGTTCAAGATAAAGATGTCGGGCTGCGCATGCGATTGCGTCGCATCCATTGCCCGCGCTGACATGTCCATCATCGGAACCTGGAAGGGCCACATCGAGATCAATCAGGACGAAGTTAAAAACTATGCGAAAAATGGCATGGATATTAAGGCCGAAATTGTTGACATGTGCCCGACACAGTGCATCAGTTACGAGGGCGAGGAGTTCAAGATCAATAACGCTGAGTGTTCCCGTTGCATGCACTGTATTACAAGGATGACTAAGGCCCTCAAGCCTGCCGGCGAACGGGGAGCAACCATCTGTATCGGTTCCAAAGCCCCGATCGTTGTAGGTTCTCTGCTTTCATGGGTCATTGTTCCCTTCATCAAAGTCGAGCCTCCTTACACTGAGCTCAAGGATCTTATCAGGAAGATCTGGGAATGGTGGGATGACAATGCAAAGCCGAGAGAGAGAATTGGCGAAGTCATCGAAATGAAGGGCATGAGATCATTCCTCGAAGGCATCGGCCAGAGTCCGATACCTCAGCAGATCAAGGAGCCGAGGAAAGATCCCTTCATGTTCTACACGGAGGATGATATGGCTGCTTTCAAGGCCAAGGAAGCAGAAGAGAAGAAGACCGGCAAATACAAATTCTAATTCACATTACAGATTAATTAAGGAGGATATAAGAAATGGCATTACCACAGAGAAAAACAGACATCGGACCGCCTCATTATAAGCAGTTCTTGCCGCCTGTAATACAGAAGAATTACGGCAAATGGAAATATCATGAAGTGCTTTCTCATGGTGTGATGGTCCACGTTGGAGAGAGCGGGGATAAGCTCTGGACCGTAAGAGTTGCCTCCCCGAGGCTTCTTTCCACCGCAACGATCCGCGAGCATTGCGATGTTGCAGAAAAATTCTGCGGCGGATTTTTTCGTTACACAACAAGGAATAATGTCGAATTTCTCGTTTCTGACGAGAAGCAGCTTGAGCCGCTCAAGAAAGATCTTACTGCGCGCGGCTTCAAGATGGGCGGCATCGGTGCAGCTATCACAAACGTAGTCCATACCCAGGGCTGGGTACATTGCCACAGCGCCTGTACCGACGCCTCGGGACTGGTTAAGTCCATGATGGACGAGCTTATGGAATACTTCGAGTCCAAGACACTGCCGAACAAGGTCAGGCTCGCAGTCGCCTGCTGCGTTAATATGTGCGGAGCAGTTCACTGCTCTGATATCGCAGTTGTTGCCGTTCACACTAAGGTTCCGCATGTTAAGCATGAGCTTTTCAAGAACATGTGTGAGCTTC
The DNA here is from genome assembly GCA_016214855.1 of Nitrospirota bacterium. Classification (NCBI taxonomy): domain Bacteria; kingdom Pseudomonadati; phylum Nitrospirota; species Nitrospirota bacterium. The sequence continues at coordinate 20,187 of JACRMT010000019.1, forward strand.
CGACCGTTATTGGGTCCTGTCCTACACGTGCTATCAGCCCTGATCCGGCGAACAAGAGCGTAAAGATCAATGCTGAGAAGTGCATGTACTGCGGCAACTGCTTCACGGTCTGCCCTCCGATCAGCATCAAGGATCCGGAGCGCGACGGGGTTGCCATACTGGTAGGCGGAAAGATCAACAGCCTAAGGTCTAACCCGAAGTTCTCGAAGCTTGTTATTCCGTATATCTCTAACGAGCCGCCACGCTGGCCCAAGGCAGTCGCTGCGATCAAACATATTGTAGAGGTCTATGCAGCGAACGCTCGGAAGCATGAGAGGGTTGGTGAGTGGATCGAAAGAATCGGATGGGAGAGGTTCTTCTCCCTGACCGGAATCGACTTTACCTTCCAGTGCATCGATGACTTCACGTTCATGCGTGATACGATGAGGACATCCTCCACCTTCAAGTGGTAGTATAAACAATTGGGGAAGGCAGTCCCGGAAATCGGGACTGCCCCGCGATTTAATCTAAATTTGACACGGGGGTAAAGAGAAATGGAAATGGCAGAACTTCAGGACAAGATTTTCGCCTTCTGTGAGGCTGCAAAGGGCAAGAAGAAGCTTAAAGAAAAAGATATCCTTATCGGCGTAAGCGCTGAATTGAGTCTTGAGAAGGATGACGTCAAAAAAGCCCTTCGCGAGATGATCAATGTCGGCAGGCTCATGTATTCCTACGGCGGCGGTGCAAGCTCAGTCGAAATCCCAAGTGAAGAGTACCTCAGGGAAAAAGGAATGATTCCGTAAATCTGACTTAATCATGCATTTTGCCAAGAGGGACGTGTAGTCCCTCTTTTTTTTATCTGCCTTAACCTTTACGTTCGTTGTTCTTATTCTCTGTTCCAGACGTTAAGCTGCTCTGTTATGAAATTGATGACCTTCAGGTGTTCATCTGTCCCACGATTCTGAATCGTTAACCGCTCGCCAAAAGCAACGTGTATTTTCTTGCTGATATCAATTGGGCCAAAATTCTTGATCCTTTTTCCGATGCCCCAGGCGTCAGTCTTGAGCGCAATCGGTATTACCGGGACATTGGCCTTCAGAGCCAGCTTGATGCCGAGGGTGTTGAACTCCTCCGGATTGAAGGTGGAGGATCTTGTGCTTTGGGGGAAGACAACTATGGATTGTCCGTTTCGGAGTCGTGTAGTTCCGCCTTCCAGAACTGCCCTGAGATCTTCCCGTGCATTTGTCCTGCCAACCAGGATCGGATCTCTCGATCTCATGATCGGACCAAAAACAGGCATTCTTACGAGGCTCTCTTTTACGACAAACGTTACCGGCTTCAAGGGCTGAATAATCGAAGGGAGCACTAATGTCTCGAGCGTGCTCATATGGTTACTGATAAAGACAGCGGGACCGTTAAAGTTCCTGAGATTCTCTAACCCCGAAATTTCTATAACTGCTCCGATATTCTCAAGAGCATGGATGATCTCAAAACTGCTTTCAGCCCATTTCTCTGCCGTATACAGGCCCTTTCGGGCCTTACGGCTATTTTTCCATATTATCCAGAATGCCTGGAAATAGAATGTTGCCCTGGGGCTCAGAAAAATCCTTGAAAAAATGCTCCGTGGTCTGTCAGGGTCTGTCCTGTAGCTATTTTGTTCTGCAGAAATCACTGTTTCTGCACAGCCCACTTCTGTATTTCTTCAACCATTGCCTCGACCGTTGCTACCTTTGGCATGATATGGACCTTGAGCCCGGTTTTTTCGATCGCTTTGGCCGTAACAGGGCCTATAGCTGCAATGGCAACAGTCCTGAGAAGTTCGTCAGCATCCTCTCCCATTATCTCCCTGAAGTTAGAGAAGGTTGCCGCGCTTGTGAAGGTCGCGACGGTTATCCGTCCCTCCTTCAGAAATCGCTTTAGTCTTTTGCCGTGATAGTCCGGTTTGATCGCCCGGTAGGCTACGGGCACATCGATGCGGCCTCCCAGCTCACGCACCTTCTCAGGAAATACTTCCCGTGCGATCTCGGCTCGCGGGAGCAGAAACCTTATCCCCTGAAGAGGCGTAGCACTTGGCGTATGACACTCCGGGATCTTTTCCCCCTGTTTAATCCCCCGTGCACCCTGCTGTCGTATGAACGCATCAATTAATCCTTCTGCGCGGAACTCATCAGGCACAAGGTTAACCCTGATGCCGAACTGATTAACAGCGGCCTCGGTCTTGGTGCCTATAGCACAGATTCGCAAACCTTTCAGTTCGCGGATGTCAACGCCTTTTTCAAAGAGCCGTGAAAAGAAATATTTTACGCCATTTGCACTGGTGAAGATGAGCCAGTCGTAGGTGTCAACTTGATCGATTGACTTGTCGAGGTCATCCCAGGAAGCAGGCGGAACAATTTCGATTGTCGCGAATTCGAGAACTTCAGCACCCAGTTCCTCAAGTGTTTCAAAGCCTCCCGAGTGTTCCCTGGTGACCAGAATTCGCTGTCCGAACATCGGTTTTGTTTCATACCAGTTCAATTCGGATCTCAGGTTCACAACATTGCCGATGACCGTAACAGCAGGCGGCTTAATATCCTTTTCCTTTACAAGGGCTGCGATATCTCTTAACGTGCTTACAATGGTTTTTTGGTCAGGCCTGGTACCCCACCGTATGACAGCAACCGGTGTCTCTGGAGAACGGCCATGCTCGATCAGTTTCTTTGTCATCTCATCGATATTCTTTACTGCCATTAGAAACACCAATGTGCCGACACCCGTGGCAAGCTTTTCCCAGTTGATTGCCGATTCTTCTTTGGTCGTATCCTCATATCCGGGAATGACAGCAAAGGATGAAGAGTAAAGTCTGTGTGTGAGCGGAATGCCTGCATAAGCCGGTGCAGCAACGGAAGAACTGACCCCCGGAACCACTTCAAACGGAATCCCCGCTTTAACCAGCTCCTGGGCCTCTTCGCCTCCTCGGCCAAAGACAAATGGATCTCCCCCCTTCAGCCGGCACACTATCTTCCCTTCATCTGCCTTTTCGACAATAGCGCGGTTTATCTCATCCTGCGTCATCGTGTGACGCCCTCCGCGTTTTCCTGCATAAATCAGTTCAGCCTTGCGATTGATATAGTTCAGTATCTGCGCATTCAGATGAAAGTCATATATGACAACTTCAGCCTTTTGCAGGCAATGAAGGCCTTTTACCGTGAGGAGTCCGACGTCCCCAGGGCCAGCACCAACGAGAAAGACTATGCCGCTTTTCTTTTGCATGAGGTCCATATTTTAGCACAAGATGAACGTACAAGGCAGTTGATATGTATTATTGGACTATGATTTGTTAATCTGCTAACATTAGAAAAATAGGCTTCTGCAAATTGCCAAGGAGATTGAGCATGATCAGGTGGGGCAAAAAAAATATAACAGTGCCAGAAGAACGGGAAAGAATATTAGCATTGAGGAAGCACGATTACTTAATAGTGCTGTCTCTGGTAACCATTGCCTTACTGCTTGGTGGTTGTGTCTCGGGGCAGTCACAACAGTCTGCACCAGTTCAGCATGTTCTGACTGAATTTGAATCATCGATAATGTGTCGCGGATGCCATGGGAAAATCGTTGAGCAGCATGAAGAATCCATGCATGCAAAATCTTTTTCAAACCCGGTCTTCCAGGCCCAGTATTTCCGTGAACTGCTCCCGAAGTTGCCCAAGCAGCAGGACCTAACAAAAGATGCGGACAAGTGTATCGCATGTCATGATCCTATTGCATTTATAAAAAATAAAGGGCACATTGAGAGTCCGCAGCAAACGGTGCAAAACCTGTCAGGCATTGTTTGTGACTTCTGCCACCGGATCAGTGCATATAAAGGTGAACAGCCCGAGGGCGGGAACTTTATTGCGACGCCGGGAGAAAGCAAATACGGACCTTTTAAGCATGCATCAGACAGGCATCATGCGTATCATGAATTGCAGACCAAAAGTGAATTTTGTGGCATCTGTCACAATGACGTGAACCATGAAGGAGTGGAAATTAAATCGACGTTTACGGAATGGAAAGAAAGTGCCTATGCCAGAAAGAAGATCCACTGCCAGGACTGCCATATGAACCTTCAGGGCTTCCTGACTGACGATAAGCCTGTGTTCGATTCCGGCCAGGCAGCATCCATGACCTTGGGGCACAACTATAAGCGGAATAAACTGTACACGCATAAGTTCCCAGGTGCGCATGCGAAGACGCAGACGGCTGAAGCTCTCATGCTTGAGTTGAGCACTGACAAGTCTGAGGCATCTCCGGGAGAAGAAGTCGCTCTCAATGTTCAGATCTTTAACAAGAAGGTTGGGCATTCTATGCCCTCTGGCAGTGCTGACCTGAGGATGCTCTGGGTAGAACTGGTAGCAAGCGTAGACGGTAAAATGGTTGCTATTCCGGCAACGCCCGGGAATGATGTCTATGATGTCGCCGGAAGAGGAATTCTTGATAAAGAGATCATTGCCGGGGATGTTCCTGAGGGTAGCCGCATGTATCGCTCTATCTATCTTGACAAGCATGGAAAGCAGACCCTTTCATCTTACAATGCCGCCCGGATCACGTTTGATAACCGTCTGAAGGCTGAAGAGATCCGAAAGGAAAGATATCAGTTCAGAATACCTAAGGATGCCACGGGGACGGTGATCTTCATGGCTCGTATCAATTATCTCAGATACCCCAGTTCCTTTGCACGTTCGCTTGGCATTGAGAAGACTGAGCCTGTGGAACTGGCTGCTGCAAAAAAAGAGATCAGAATCCGATGAGAGCCCTTAAACTTAAAGGTCTTTGTTGAACTTGGCTCGGCTTATATTGAAGAAGAGTTGATGAATACGATATAATGCCGTAGATCTTTACGGGGGGTACCATGGCACTGGAGAAGAGAAACAAGCGGAGCGAAGAGAGATATCCCTATCTGAGGACAATAAAGTATATCTGTCTTCCTGATTCAGAAGGAGACTTCAAAGGCGTAACAATTGATATCAGCAAAGCAGGGATGAGTCTCTATATTTTTAGCCCCTGCTGCATCCGTGAAGGACATCATGTAAAGGTCAAGGATGACCTGCCTCTCCCTTCAACGACTGGAGTTGTTCGTTGGGTAAAACAGGTTGATCATGATCTTTATCGGGCAGGGCTTCAGTTCCGCTGACCTGGCTTCGGTTGCTATCAACTTTCCATTTCATTCTGCTATTATTCCACGTCGTTCATGTGTGATTACCCTTTTGGCAACAAGGAGATATTGATGTCGGATATGAAAAAGATGTATAAGACCATCATGGACGATGATTTCCCTGACGAAATGGCTGTCAGGTTTGGAAGCCAAACGCTCCTGTACAGAAAGAGAGCATGGAAAATAACTGACGACGCGTCGGGAGAGCTTGTTGAAAAAGGGCTGCGCTATGGCGAGAATCCCGATCAGCAGGCTGCGCTCTATGAGTTGGTGAATGGTAACCTGGTGCTGGGAGATTGCAGGTTCATCGAAGCAGGCAATGGGCTTGTGAGCAGCATTTCAGAGGCTGACATGCTCCAGGCCGGCAAGCATCCCGGCAAGACAAACCTCACCGATATCGATAATGCTTTGAATATCCTCAAGTATCTCTCAGGACGGCCTGCGGCAGTGATCATGAAACATAATAACCCGAGTGGCGTTGCATATGGAGACACCGTTTCAGATGCGTATGAGAAGGCAACTATGGCTGACAGGATTGCGGCATTCGGCGGATGCCTTGTTGTGAACCGATCCCTGGACAGGATGACTGCAGAATTGGTCAGTAATAATTATCTTGAAGTTGTTGCTGCCCCTGATTTTGAGGATGGCGTTTTTGATATCATTGCAAAAAGGAAGAACCTCAGGATTGTGAAGATGCATAAGATAGGTGAGCTGGAAAAGTATCGCTCTTTTCGTTTTGTGGACTTCAAATCATTAATAGACGGCGGAATAATTGTTCAGCAGTCGCCGGTCAGCAGGATAAGGACAAAGGATGATTTTCTGCCAGCAAAGACCGTATATAAAGGGAGAGAATACGCTGTCGAAAGACTGCCGACCGAGAAAGACTACGATGACATGTTGTTTGGATGGAATGTTGAGCAGGGGATCACTTCAAATTCAGTGATTTATGTGAAAGATGGCGTGACGGTCGGGATCGGGACAGGGGAGCAGGACCGTGTTGGTGTTGCGGAGATCGCAATTTTCAAAGCCTATACAAAATATGCTGATAGTCTCTGCTTCAGGAAATACGGGATCCCTTACAAGACCTTTGAGATGGAGGCTTCTTTGGGCAGACGCGACATTGATGCACTGCGGGAGATCGATGCGCTGACCAACAATGAGAAGGGCGGACTTATAGGGGCAACCATGGTTTCCGATGCTTTTTTCCCCTTCCGGGACGGCGTAGATGTGGGGATCAAAGAAGGCATTAAGGCAATTGTTCAGCCAGGCGGATCAGACAGAGATTATGAGTCTATAGAGGCCTGCAATCAAGCAGATCCAAAAGTAACAATGGTATTTACCGGCCAGAGGGCTTTTAGGCACTGAAAGATCGTACGATTAAGCTGCCCGCATACGGCTTCAAAATTATTGTCAAAAAAATATATACTTTTTTTTCATGCAATGTTATACTCCTGTTTCCCGCTGCCGGGTTCTTTTGATGTCGCAGTATAATTACTGCCCATAAAAAGCTTGACATTAATTAATTGCTCTGGTAAGATTGCAAGGTTTCCCAGAGTTTAGAGGACTGTTCACTTTTTATTTTTTTGGAGGAAATGTGCCTACAATAGCACAGTTAGTACGGCAGGGACGCAAGACCCTGATAAAGAAAACGAAATGCCCCGCGCTGAAGTCATGTCCCCAGAAGAGGGGTGTCTGCACCAGGGTCTACACTACCACGCCCAAGAAACCGAACTCAGCATTGAGAAAGGTTGCCAGGGTAAGACTGACTAATGCCATGGAAGTGACTGCCTACATCCCAGGCGTTGGACACAACCTTCAGGAGCACTCGATTGTCATGATCAGGGGCGGAAGGGTTAAGGATCTTCCCGGTGTCAGGTACCATATTATCAGAGGTACTCTTGATTCTCAGGGTGTCAATGACAGGAAACGCAGCAGATCCAAATACGGAACAAAGAAGCCTAAATAAACGGAGTATGTAAATGCCGAGAAGAAGAGTTGCCGAAAAGAGAGAGATACTGCCGGACCCGAAATATAACAGTAAGGTCGTGAGCAAGTTCGTTACCATTATCATGGAAAGCGGAAGAAAGGCCACGGCAGAGAACATCTGTTATGGTGCCTTTGATATTATCAAGGACAAGACGGGAAACGACCCGCTCAAGGTCTTCAAGGCGGCGCTTGAGAATGTGAAGCCCCTCCTAGAGGTTAAGGCGAGAAGAGTCGGCGGTGCCACCTATCAGGTTCCTGTCGAGATCAGGCCGCAGAGAAGGATGGCGCTTGCATTCAGATGGCTCATTAATTACTCCAGAGGTCGTGGTGAGAAAACCATGCGGGAGAGGTTGGCGGGAGAGTTACTCGATGCATTTAACAATACCGGTGCTTCCATTAAGAAGAAGGAAGATACCCATAAAATGGCAGATGCTAATAAGGCGTTTGCGCATTATAGATGGTAGAGAGATTAAGGGAGATATATCTTGTCACGCGGTCCTTTAGAAACAACACGCAATATCGGTATCATGGCACACATCGATGCCGGGAAAACTACCACTACCGAAAGGATACTCTATTATACTGGTGTAACCTATAAGATCGGCGAAGTTCATGAGGGTACTGCGGTCATGGACTGGATGGTGCAGGAGCAGGAGCGCGGCATTACTATCACGTCAGCGGCAACCACCTGTACTTGGCGTGACCATAGAATCAATATCATCGACACCCCTGGCCACGTAGATTTTACGATAGAAGTTGAACGCTCCCTCAGAGTCCTTGATGGTGCTGTTGCCGTGTTTGACTCCGTTTCCGGTGTTGAGCCGCAGTCGGAGACGGTATGGCGCCAGGCAAATAAATATAATGTCCCCCGAATTGCCTTTATGAATAAGATGGACAGGATGGGCGCAGATTTCTATATGTGCATAAACAGTATGGTCGACAGGCTCGGCGCAAACCCTGTGCCTATCCAGATACCGATCGGTGCAGAAGATCAGTTCAGAGGCCCTATCGACCTCATTTCGATGAAGGCCTTTTTCTATGATGACGAAGCGCTTGGAGCAAAATATGTCGAAGGTGAGATACCTGCCGAATATCTTGATCAGGCCAAAGAATACAGAGAGAAGATGATTGAGGCTGTTTCCGATGTTGATGAAAGGGTGATGGACAAGTTTCTTAATGGAGAGGAAGTGACTGCTGAGGAAATCCGCGCGGCCCTGAGAAAGGGTGCGATTGAGATGAAGATTACCCCGGTGATCTGTGGCACAGCCTTCAAAAATAAGGGAGTTCAGCATCTTCTTGACGCCATTGTAGACTATCTGCCCTCGCCCTACGACATACCGCCTGTGATTGGCATATCGCCAGATGATAATTCAGAACAGATCAGAAAACCTGAGGCCAAGGAGCCTTTTTCTGCCTTTGCATTCAAGATCATGACCGATCCGTTTGTTGGCCAGCTTACATTTCTCAGGGTTTATTCAGGAACCATGAATGCGGGATCATATATTTATAACTCTACAAAAGGAACCAAAGAGCGCGTCGGAAGACTCCTCAAGATGCACGCGAACAAGAGAGAGGATATTAAGGAGGTTTCTGCCGGCGATATCGCTGCTGCAGTTGGCCTTAAGTCAACTCTTACCGGGGATACGCTCTGCGATGAAAAGCTTCCGGTCATTCTTGAAGCCATGGAGTTTCCTGATCCTGTCATTTCCGTTGCGATAGAGCCGAAGACAAAGCCGGACCAGGAAAAACTGTCCCAGTCTCTTGCAAAGCTTGCCCAGGAGGATCCTTCGTTCAGGGTTTCTGTTAATGAGGAGACCGGCCAGACGCTTATCGCCGGTATGGGCGAACTTCATCTCGAAATCATTGTCGACAGGCTCACGCGCGAGTTTAAGGTTGGAGCGAATGTCGGCAAGCCTCAGGTTGCCTATAGGGAAACGATTCGTGCGGCTGCAAAGGCTGAGGGGAAGTTTGTCCGTCAGAGCGGCGGCCGTGGACAATATGGGCATGTCTATCTCGAGATAATGCCGCTTGAGCCCGGTAAAGGTTTTGAGTTTGTGAGTAAAGTCGTAGGCGGAACCGTACCGCGTGAATATTGGAATGCTGTTGAAAAGGGCGTCAAAGAGGCTGCTGACGGTGGTGTGCTTGCCGGGTATCCCTTTGTTGATTTCAGAGTAACGCTTACAGACGGTTCATATCACGAGGTCGACTCCTCTGAAATGGCGTTCAAGATTGCAGGGTCTATGGGCTTCAAGGAATGCGCCAAGAAGGCGAAGCCTATTATCCTTGAACCTATTATGAATGTAGAGGTTGTTACTCCGGAAGATTATATGGGAGATGTTATCGGTGACCTTAATTCCCGGAGAGGCAAAATACAGAATATGGAGCAAAGGGGTAAGGCGCAGGTAATCAAATCGCAGGTCCCTCTTTCCGAAATGTTCGGCTACGCGACAGACCTCCGTTCTCGGACACAGGGAAGAGCAACCTATACCATGCAGTTCGCGAACTATGACGAGGTGCCGAAAGGCATTGCAGAAGGTATTATAGCCAAAGTTAAAGGCGAATAGCAGTAATCAGTTATACAGTAATCAGTGGAAAGGTTCAGCCCAGTCTATTCTGAAAACCATCTGCTCGATTAGCAAGGAGGCGAAATGGCAAAGGCAAAATTTGAGAGGACAAAACCGCATTGCAACGTGGGGACGATCGGACACGTAGACCACGGCAAGACGACGCTGACCGCAGCAATCACCAAGGTGTTGGCGATGAAGGGACAGGCGAC
>JACRMT010000020.1 GCA_016214855.1 Nitrospirota bacterium
AGAGATGGTGATGCCTGGAGACAACGTCAGCATGACGGTAGAGCTGATCTCACCGATAGCGATGGAGAAGGAACTGAGGTTCGCAATCAGGGAAGGTGGCCGCACGGTTGGTGCCGGTGTCGTCACCGAGGTCATGGTATAAACGTGAATCAGAAGATAAGAATAAAATTACGGGCATACGACCATAAGGTCCTTGACCAGTCACTGAAAGAGATTGTGGATACTGCGCAGCGTACAGGCGCACGTGTTGCCGGGCCAATCCCCCTGCCCACGCATATCAGCAAAATTACCGTGTTGCGGTCTGTTCATGTTGACAAGAAGTCAAGGGAGCAGTTTGAGATTCGGACACATAAAAGACTGATCGATATACATGATGCAACGCCGCAGACCGTTGATGCGCTCATGAAGCTTGAGCTGGCGGCTGGCGTTGATGTGGAGATAAAATTATGACAGGTATTCTTGGCAGAAAGCTTGGGATGACCCAGGTTTTTGATGAAAGCGGCAGGATATATCCTGTAACTGTTATAGAGGCAGGACCGTGCTGCGTAGTTCAGATTAAGACAAAAGAAAATGATGGATACGAGGCGATCAAGGTCGGCTTTGGCGAAATCAAGAAAGAAAAGAATGTGAATAGGCCCATGAAGGGCATGTTCAAAAAGGCGGGAACAGCATCTTATCGGCTCCTCAAAGAGTTCCCTATGGCTGACCTGAAGGTGGGTGAGATGATTACAGCCGAAAAGTTTCAGAAAGGTGATCTCATCTCGGTAGCGGGCGTGTCGAAGGGCAAGGGATTTCAGGGCGTAATGAAGAGGCACAATTACTCAGGCGGTCCGGCTTCGCATGGATCGACATCCTACAGAGAGGTCGGCTCTATCGGTGCAAGCTCTTTCCCTTCCAGGGTTTGGAAGAATAAGGGGATGCCAGGGCATATGGGATCCGAGCTCATTACGGTCAAAAATCTGAAGGTTGTTGATGTTAAGGCTGAGCAGAACCTTATTCTTGTTTTGGGTGCAGTTCCTGGATCAAAAGGGACATATCTCGAAATCAGAAAGGAAAACTAAGATGGCAGAGATCGATATAAAAGATAAGAATAACTCATCTGTTGGCAAAATAGCCCTTCCTGAAACTGTTTTCAGTGTATCAGCAAGGCAGGGAGCTGTTCACGACGCCATTGTCAATTTCCTGGCAAACCAGCGTCAGGGGACTGCTGCTACAAAGACCAAGGGTCTTGTCAGCGGCGGAGGGAAAAAACCGTATAAGCAGAAGGGTACAGGGCGGGCACGAGCTGGCAGCAGCCGCTCGCCTCTCTGGAAGGGTGGAGGCACAGTATTCGGACCTCAGCCGAGAGATTACTCCTACAGCCTGCCGAAAAAGGCAAAAAGGGTTGCTCTGCATAGTGCGCTTTCGGCAAAGCTTTCTGATGGAGAGATAATGGTTATAGACAGCATATCCCTGGATAGACCATGCACTAAGGATATCCTTGCGCTTCTCAAGAACCTTGGGCTTGAAGGGAAGTCAACACTTATTGTTATGCCTGAGAAGAATGACAACGTTGTTCTTTCAGCAAGGAATATCCCCGGAGTCAAGGTTGCCAGAGTGACAGACCTCAATACCTATGAAGTGGCAGTGCATCATATAGTGCTGATCACAAAGCAGGCTGTTGAGATGCTTGCGGAGGCGAAAAAGAAATGAAAAATGTTTTTGACGTGATCAAGCGGCCTCTGTTTACTGAAAAAGGAAGCAGCCTTAAAGAGGCAGAGAATAAGGTGCTGATTGAAGTTGCAAGAGAATCAAATAAGATAGAGATCAAGAAGGCGGTCGAAGAACTGTTTAAAGTAAAGGTCGAGAAAGTAGCAACCATAAAGGCCCATGGCAAGATGAAGAAATATGGCAAGTTCGCCGGTAAGACATCTGACCGTAAAAAGGCTCTTATTACCCTCAAAGAGGGCGAAAAACTCGACTTCATCGAGGGTGTATAATGGGAATAAAAAAATATAAACCGACATCTCCAGGTAGACGATTTCGTACGGTTATGGACTATGCTGAGCTGACCACAGACAAGCCGCTTAAGGCCTTGGTCACGAACCTGAAAAAAACAGGTGGAAGAAATAATCTCGGTCGTGTGACAGCATGGCAGAGAGGCGGCGGCAACAGGACAAAATACAGGATTATCGATTTCAAGAGAGATAAGGTTGGTGTGCCTGCTACGGTTGCCACGATTGAATATGACCCAAACAGGTCAGCCCGTATCGCGCTTCTGAGCTATAGAGATGGCGACAAGCGTTATATCATTTCTCCGGTTGGTCTTGGTGTCGGCGACGAGCTCGTTTCAGGCAGGGGGGCCGAGATAAAGGTCGGCAATGCCCTTCCTCTTGGCGATATGCCGCTGGGCACATTTATTCATAATATCGAGCTCAAATCGGGTCAGGGTGCAAAGATGGTAAGGAGCGCAGGGACTTCTGCGCAGCTGATTGCCAAGGAAGAAGACTATGTCCAGATCAAGATGCCGTCCGGTGAAGTAAGGAAGGTGCTTTCCCGCTGTATGGCAACTGTTGGCCAGGTAAGCAACCCTGAACATGAGAATATCTCCTTTGGTAAGGCGGGCAGATCGCGTTGGGTCGGGAAGAGGCCTCATGTGAGAGGTGTTGTAATGAATCCTGTCGATCATCCGCTTGGCGGTGGAGAGGGACGAAGCTCCGGCGGAAGGCCTCCGTGTACCCCTTGGGGCGTGCCTGAGGGAATCAAGACGAGGCGCAATAAACGGACGAATACGTTCATAGTCAAGAGGAGGAAGTAAATTGCCACGGTCACTAAAAAAAGGTCCATTCGTGGAAGAAAAACTGCTGAAGCGGCAGCAGGAAATGGTCGCTTCTGGCGATAAGAAGCTTATTAAGACCTGGTCGAGGCGCTCTGTGATATTACCTGAATTTATAGGGTATACCTTTGCAGTGCATAATGGCAGAAAATTTATCCCGGTCTACGTAACGGAAAATATGGTCGGGCATAAGCTCGGCGAATTTTCTCCTACAAGAACATTCAAGGGCCATTCAGGCTCAGGAAAGACTACTACGGTAAAGGGCTGATTCTATGGAGGCAAAAGCTATTCAGAAGTACGCAAGATTAACGCCGCGCAAAGCGAAGCGGGTGATGGATCTCATCAAGGGCAAGAGGGCAGGGGATGCGCTCATATCTCTGAGGTTTATGCCGTACAAGGGTGCGCGGTTTATTGAGAAAGTTCTGAAATCCGCGATGTCGAATGCGGAACAGAAGAGCACGAACACGGATTCGGAAACATGGGTGATCAGCAGGGCTGTTGCTGATGCAGGATCTACCATGAAAAGGATTGAACAGAGATCAATGGGCAGATCGAATGTGATCAAGAAGCGGTCCTGCCACATAACGCTGGTATTAACCGAAGAATAATCAGGAGGAGATTTTGGGCCAGAAGACACATCCGATAGGAAACAGACTGGGCATTACCAAGACATGGGATTCAAGATGGTATCTCAAGAAAGGATATGCTGACCAGCTGCTCGAGGACATTGCGATCCGCAAGGAGATTAAAAAGAGGCTGTTCCATGCAGGTGTGTCGAAGATCGAGATCGAGCGCGCAGGCCAGAAGATCAGACTCATCATTTTTACTGCCCGCCCCGGCATTATTATCGGGAAGAAGGGCTCTGAGGTGGAGAAGCTTCGTAAGGATGTCGAGGCAATGAGCGGCAAACAGGCTTCCGTCGATATCAAGGAGATCAGAAAACCTGAGATCGATGCTCAGCTGGTTGCTGAAAATATTGCCCTGCAGCTCGAAAAGAGGGTTGCCTTCAGACGTGCAATGAAGAAGTCTGTATCTTCTGCGATGCGGTTTGGTGCTCTTGGCATCAAGATAACCTGCTCGGGCAGATTGGCCGGAGCTGAGATAGCAAGGACGGAATGGTATCGCGAGGGAAGGGTGCCTCTGCATACGTTCAGGGCGGATATCAACTTTGGTTTCGCTCAGGCCCGGACAACCTTTGGAATCATTGGCGTCAAGGTTTGGGTCTATCTTGGAGATGTGCTGCCTGAAGTGGCCAAGACTGAAGCCCAGGCAGCTGCGATATAAGGGGTATACGTTATGTTAATGCCGAAGAAAGTCAAATTCAGAAAGATGCAGAAGGGAAATATGAACGGCAAGGCCTATCGCGGGTCTGATGTTTCCTTCGGAGAGTTCGGGCTTAAGGCCATGGAGCCTGGCTGGATAACCTCGCGACAGATCGAGGCAGCAAGAATTGCGATCAATCGGCATGTGAAGAGGGGTTGTAAGGTCTGGATCAGAATTTTCCCTGACAAGCCAATTACCAAGAAGCCTGCTGAAACAAGAATGGGTAAGGGAAAGGGTGCTCTGGAGTATTGGGTGGCGGTAGTTAAGCCGGGAAGGATCATCTATGAGATGTCAGGCGTAACCGAAGATGTTGCAAAAGAAGCCTTAAGGCTTGCGTCTCACAAGCTTCCCCTGTCAATGAAGTTTGTTAAGAGGGAGGAGAGCGTACAATGAAGGCTGCAGAGTTACGCGAAGTAACAGTAGAAGAGCTCAGGAAGAAGGAGCAGGACCTGAGAAAAGAGCTCTTTAACCTCAGATTCCAGCAGGCAACGGGAGAGATCGAAAATCCTATGCGTATCCGTGCGATCAAAAAAAGCATTGCAAAGATATTGACCGTAATAACTGAGAAGAGCAAAAAGGCTTCATAAAAAGGATCTGGAAGGGAACCATGATTAACAAGGTCTATACAGGAAAAGTAGTAAGCAATAAAATGGAGAAAACCGTTGTCGTAGCGGTAACCAGAATGTTTCAACATCCTGTTTACAAGAAGACGGTGAAGAAGGTCTCTAAGTTCAAGGCCCATGATGAGGTCAACCAGTGTAAGGTCGGCGATGAGGTTAAGATCACGGAGACACGGCCCATCAGTAAGGACAAAAGATGGATTGTCCTTGAAATTCTTGATAAATCGGCGAGGAGTACCAAAAAATGATCCAGATGAGCAGCGTCCTTGAGGTAGCAGACAATTCAGGAGCTAAAAGGGTCTCGTGTATAAAGGTCCTTGGCGGATCAAAGAGGCGGTATGCCGGGCTCGGGGACGTTATAGTCGTCAGCGTCAAAGAGGCAATACCCGAAGGGAACGTCAAGAAGGGTGCTGTTGTGAAGGGTGTTATCGTGAGGACAAAGAGAGACTCAAGAAGGCCTGACGGATCATACATTCGCTTTGACCAGAATGCAGTCGTCCTGATCAATGCCCAGGGCGAGCCCATTGGAACAAGAATTTTCGGACCAGTCGCAAGAGAGCTAAGATGGAAAGAGTATATGAAGATAATTTCCCTTGCTCCTGAAGTGCTGTAGGAGGAGAGATGAGCTTAGGAATAAAGAAAGAAGATGCCGTGGTTATTATTGCCGGCAAGGAGAAGGGTAAAAAAGGCCGTGTCCTTGCTGTCAACAGGGATAAGCATCAGGTCCTTGTCGAGAAGATCAATATCATCAAGAAACATATGAAGCCGAACAAGAAGTATTCACAGGGCGGCATTATCGAGAAAGAGGCACCGGTCCATATATCCAATGTCCTTCTTTCCTGTCCCAAGTGCAGCAAGGCAACGAAGGTGGCTGCGACTGTCCTTGACAGCGGCGAAAAGCACAGGACATGCAAAAAATGCAAGGAGGTCATTGACTGATAATGACTCCACGACTGAAAGAAAAATATATCAAAGAGATCATCCCTGCCATGATGAAAGAGTTTTCATATGGCAATATCATGGAAGTCCCCAAGGTTCAAAAAATTGTACTGAACGTAGGGCTTGGCGAGGCTATCCAGAACATCAAGCTTCTTGAGGCAGCGCAGAAGGAACTTGCGACGATCACCGGCCAGAAGCCGGTTGTCTGTAAGGCGAAGAAGTCAATCGCAACTTTCAAACTCAGGAAGGATATGCCGATAGGCTGCAAGGTCACGCTGAGGGACCGATCCATGTATGAGTTTCTGGACCGATTTATCAGCATTGCTCTGCCGCGAATCAGGGACTTCCGGGGTGTTTCGGGCAAGTCATTTGACGGCAGAGGCAACTATGCCATAGGCCTCAAGGAGCAGTACATATTCCCTGAGATCGATTATGACAAAGTGGAAATGGTCCACGGACTTGACATAATAGTATGCACATCGGCCAAGACAGACAAGGAGAGCAAGGCGCTCCTTCGTTACTTCGGCATTCCTTTTAGAAATTAGAGAGGTATTGAAACATGGCAAAGACATGCATGATAGAAAAGTCAAAGAGGCCACCGAAATTTGCGGTTCAGGCCCATAACAGATGCAAGATATGCGGACGGCCGCGTGGCTATCTCAGAAAGTTTGGGATGTGCAGGATCTGTTTTAGACATCAGGCGCTTCGGGGGCAGATACCCGGCGTTACAAAATCAAGCTGGTAGAGGTGACGGATGGTAACTGACCCAATTGCAGATATGCTGACAAGAATAAGGAATTCGGTCATGATAAAGGCTGAAAAGGTTGATATCCCTGCCTCTAAGATGAAGCTCGAGATCGCGAAGATCATGAAAGAAGAAGGCTTCATAAGGGCATACAAGATCCTGAAGGACAAGAAGCAGGGCATCCTGAGGGTTACTCTAAAATACACGGCTGACAATGAGCCTGTGATAAGCGGAATTAAGAAGATAAGCAAGCCGGGAAGAAGGGTCTATGTTGGTCACGATACAGTTCCTATGGTGATGGGCGGAGTGGGTATTTCCGTAATGACTACTTCCAAGGGCCTTATGAGCGACAGGACATGCCGCCGCGAGAATGTCGGCGGTGAAGTGCTCTGCTATATCTGGTAAAAGGAGAAGCGGAATGTCAAGAATCGGAAAGAAGCCAGTAGATATTCCATCAGGAGTGAATATCACATTGCTGGATAATACGATAAAGGTGAAGGGGCCAAAAGGAGAACTGCAGTGGGCTCACCCTTTTGGCACAAAAGTATCAGTTGCTGCCAGCAGTATTGTTGTCGAGCGTGCTGATGATACCAAGAAGAACAAAGCGCTGCACGGCCTTACGAGAAACCTGATCTCTAACATGGTGACGGGCGTGACGACCGGTTATCAGAGAGTTCTTGACATAGTAGGTGTCGGATACAGGGCCCAGGTTCAGGGGAATAAGATTGTCATGACCCTTGGTTATTCTCACCCTGTCGAATTTTCCCTGCCGGATGGGATCACTGCCGTGGTTGACCAGAAGCAGACACAGATAACCTTGAGTGGAATCGACAAGCAGAAGATCGGGCAGGCTGCAGCCAATCTTAGGGAATTGAGAAGCCCTGATGCATACAAGGGCAAAGGTGTAAGGTATTCCGGCGAACGGCTAAAACTGAAAGTCGGCAAGACGGGCAAAAAGTAACTATCAGCAGCAGTATTTAGCTCATGGACGGAAATCATGGGCTTCAATCAGGAGGATATTTTGGCAAACAGTAAAGAGATAGGCAGGAAGAGGCGCCATGTGCGCATCAGAAGAAGGGTTGTCGGCACAGCAGAGAAGCCGAGACTTTCTGTATATAGAAGCCTGAATCAGATTTATGCTCAGGTTATCGATGACACCAAGGGTGTGACCTTTGTAGCTGCATCGAGCCTTGATGTATCTTTTAAGGGTGCAAAGGGAAAAGGAAGCATTGCGATGGCAAAAGAAGTGGGAAGCCTGATCGCAAAAAAGGCTGTTGAAAAAGGGATCAAGCAGATAGTTTTTGACAGAAGCGGGTACCTGTATCATGGAAGGATCAAGGCTCTTGCGGACGGCGCGAGAGAGGCAGGACTCGAATTTTAATGACGATTCATATTGTTGCAAGGAGGTAAGGTGGGAAGGATTGACCCGGAAGGACTGAATCTCAAGGACAAAGTGGTGTTTATCAATAGAGTCGCCAAGGTCGTCAAGGGCGGGCGAAGGTTCTCGTTCAGCGCCCTCGTTGTAGTCGGAGACGGTGCCGGTACCGTTGGCATAGGTAAAGGCAAGGCAACCGAGGTTCCTGAGGCTATACGCAAGGCGGTTGAGCAGGCAAAGAAGAGTCTCCTGAAGTTTCCGCTCAAGGAGGGAACAATCCCTCATCGTATTATCGGAAAATTTGGAGCGGGAAGCGTTGTTATGAACCCGGCCCAAAAAGGAACAGGACTGATCGCAGGTGGCGCTGTCAGGGCAATCCTCGAGGTTTCCGGCATCCAGGATATTGTCGCAAAGTCGCTTGGCAGCAATAATCCCTATAACACGGTTAAGGCGACCGTTGATGGTTTGGTGAATCTCAAAGACCCTGATGTTGTTTCAAGATTGAGGGGCAGGACTGAAGAGGAAGCACAGGAGGCTGCAATCTGATGCTGAAGATAACATTAAGGAGAAGTTATATCGGAATCCCTGAGAAGCAGCGCAAGGTTCTTGCGTCACTCGGCCTAAAAAAAATCGGTTGTAGTGTTACTCATGCAGAAAATGAGGCAATCAAGGGAATGGTTCATAAAGTCTCTCACCTCGTGGCAGTGGAACGAGCAGATAAATAGTTCGGAGGTCGGTGTCCTATGAGAATAGAAGATATACAGCCTGCTGAGGGAAGCAGGAAAAGAAGAAAGAGAGTCGGCAGAGGTGTCGGGTCTGGACATGGCAAGACGTCCTGTAAGGGTCACAAGGGTCAAAAAGCCCGCTCCGGCGGACCGAAAGGAGCCGGTTTTGAGGGCGGTCAGATGCCGCTTCAGAGAAGGGTACCTAAAAGGGGTTTTACAAATAACTTCAGGGTCGACTATGCCATTGTGAATCTTGATGCCATAGAAAGACTGAGATCAGAAGGCACTATCACCCCTGAACTGCTCTATAGCAAAGGGGTGATTAAGAACATGAAGAGCGGACTTAAGGTTCTCGGTAACGGTGCTGTTCAGGGACCCGTTATAGTTCGTGCCATGATTTTTAGCGCATCTGCTGCTGCAAAGATCGAGGCAGCAGGCGGAAAGGCTGAGGTGTTATAGCTTTGACCTTCCTTTCAAGAATACAGAACATATTTAAGGTCGAGGAGCTTAAGAACCGCATCTTTTTCACACTTGCCCTCCTCACCGTATATAGAATAGGCTGCCATATACCAACTCCCGGAATTAACGGAGAGGAGCTGAGCAAGTTCCTGACGCAAAACGCCGGTGCATTCATGGGCTTTTTTGATATGTTCTCGGGAGGTGCTCTCTCAAGGGTTACCATCTTCGCTCTCGGCATTATGCCCTACATCAGCGCTTCGATCATTATGCAGCTCCTTACGGTGGTTATTCCGTCCATCGGCAAGCTTGCAAAGGAAGGCGAGGCCGGCAGAAAAAAGATCGTTAAATACACTCGGTACGGCACGGTCGTCATTGCGGCTATTCAGTCATTTGGCATAGCCGCAGGACTTGAGAAAATGCAGGGCGGCCTGTTTGTACAGAATCCCGGGATTGCCTTCAAGTTGATCACCATGATTACGCTTACGTCAGGCACGGCTTTTATCATGTGGCTCGGTGAGCAGATTACAGAGCGCGGCATCGGAAATGGGATCTCGCTCATTATCTTTGCGGGAATTGTAGCCAGGTTTCCCAATGCCATTGTCGATACCATTCGTCTTATCCAGGCCGGCGAGCTGAATCTCTTTTTTGTGATATTCCTTGTTGTAATAATGGTGGGAGTAGTTGCCGCAATTATTATGCTTGAACGAGGACAGAGAAAAATACCAGTTCAGTACGCAAAACGCGTGGTGGGAAAGAAAGTCTATGGAGGCCAGTCTACTCACCTTCCGCTTAAGGTCAATACCGCTGGCGTAATTCCACCTATCTTTGCATCGTCAATTATCATGTTCCCGGCGACCGTCGCTGGATTTATTGAGATCCCCTGGGTGCAGGCCTTTGCAAAGCAGCTTTCACCGGGAACAATTATTTATACCATGCTCTATGTCAGTATGATATTCTTCTTCGCTTATTTCTACACAGCTATTGTGTTCAATCCTGTTGATATTGCCGACAACCTTAAGAAATATGGCGGCTTTGTTCCTGGCATCCGACCAGGCCAGAAAACGTCAGAGTATCTCTATAAAGTGCTGTCGAGGTTAACGTTCGTAGGTGCGATCTATCTGGCAGTTGTATGCGTTATACCGGAAGTGCTTATACGAAGATTTAATGTGCCTTTTTACTTTGGAGGTACATCGTTGCTTATTGCCGTAGGAGTAGCGCTGGATACGGTATCCCAGATCGAGTCACACCTCGTCACCCGCTCATACGAAGGATTTCTTAAAAAGGGCAGGATCCGGGGAAGAAAGAGCTAGGCCGGCAGCGCGATCGTCAGACATAAGGCTGCGCATGATAATACAAAACGCATCACCTTATTTGAGTAATTGGTGATTTTTCTTAAGTCTCCTCAAGAGATAGAGATTATGGCCCAAGCCGGTCGTATCGTTGCTGAGGTGATGAGATCGCTGAAAGAAGTTATTGCTGTCGGTGCAACGACCAATGAGATAGAGCAGTTTGCTGATAAACGGATCAGAGCTCTCGGCGGCAAATCAGCCTTCAGGGGATACCGGGGTTACCCATCGAGCATTTGTGCTTCGATCAATGAAGAAGTCGTGCATGGCATCCCCTCCTTCCGGAAGCTGAAAGAAGGGGATATCATCAGCGTTGATCTTGGTGTCCTTTACAACGGTTTTTTTGGTGACGCTGCCTGCACGTTTCCGGTCGGAAAGATCGACGAGGAAACAGCACTGCTTATGAAGGTGACCGAAGAGGCGTTATACTGTGGCATAGAAAAGGCTGTTGTCGGGAACCGGGTGAATGATATTTCTCATGCCATACAGCAACATGCTGAGCAGCATGGATTCTCCGTGGTAAGGACCTTTGTGGGGCACGGCATTGGCCGTCAGCTTCACGAGGAGCCACAGATTCCGAACTTTGGTGCTCCCGGGCAGGGTCCCCGGTTGAAGCAGGGCATGACACTAGCAATCGAGCCCATGGTTAATGCCGGGACCTTTGAGGTGAGAGTATTACAGGATGGCTGGACCGCGGTGACTGCGGACGGCAAGCGATCAGCGCATTTTGAGCATACAGTTGTGGTAATGCCCGACAGGGCAAGAATATTGACTAAATTCGATTAAAGCGGGTATAATTCTCGTTCTATGGCAAAAGAAGATAATATTGAAGTTCAGGGAACTATTGTCGAAACCCTGCCCAACGCAATGTTCAGGGTGGAGCTGGAAAACGGCCAGGTTATCCTGTCCTATGTCTCCGGCAAGATGAGGATGAATTTCATAAAGATCCTGCCAGGCGATAAGGTCACGCTTGAGCTTTCCCCCTATGATCTGACCAGGGGGAGAATTACTTACAGGTTTAAATAGGAGCTGAAGGAGATAGCGTATGAAGGTTCGTTCATCAGTAAAGCCAATCTGTTCAAAGTGTTCGGTAATAAAGAGAAAAGGCGTCATCAGAATTATTTGCGACAACCCGAAGCACAAACAGCGCCAGGGTTAAGTTAAGGAGGTTTCAATTGGCAAGAATCGCCGGAGTTGATTTGCCCAAGAACGAGCGTATCGAGATAGGTCTCACGAGGATTTTCGGTATCGGTCGTCCGCACTCGAAAAAGATACTCAGTGAGGCAGGAGTAAATCCTGACACCAGGGTCAAGAATCTTACAGATGAGGATACGGTCAAGATAAGGGCTGTGCTTGAGAGGGATTATCGGGTGGAGGGTGACCTGCGCCGTGATATTTCCCTGAGCATAAAGCGGCTCACGGACATTGGCTGTTATCGCGGCACCAGGCACAGAGCCGGCCTGCCGTGCAGAGGGCAGCGCACCAAGACGAATGCCCGCACGAGAAAAGGTCCGAGAAAAGCGGTTGTCGGCAAGAAGAAGGAGGCATAGGGAATGACGCAGAAGAAAAAAGGCATCAAGAGAGATAGAAAGAGCATAAGCTCTGGTGCTGCTTATATACAGGCAACGTTCAATAACACCATTGTGACCATAACGGATATGACCGGAGGCGTGATTACATGGGCAAGTGCCGGCCATATGGGGTTTAAAGGATCAAGGAAGGGAACGCCTTATGCAGCGCAGATGGCTGCAGAAACTGCGGCCAAGAAAGCAGTTGATGCCGGTATGAAGCAGGTTGACGTTTATGTGAAAGGTCCGGGATCGGGCAGAGAGTCAGCCATTCGAGCGCTTCAGGCTGCCGGGCTTGATATCAATCTCATTAAGGATGTTACCCCCGTGCCTCACAATGGGTGCAGGCCACCGAAGAGAAGGAGAGTGTAAATTGGCCAGATATTCAGGAGCATTATGCAGGATCTGCCGCAGGGAAGCGGAAAAACTTTTCCTTAAAGGGGATAGATGCTATACGGAGAAGTGTTCGATTGAGAGGAGGCAGTACCCTCCCGGACAGCACGGTCAGCGCAGGAGCAAGCTTTCTGACTATGGTGTTCAGCTAAGGGAAAAACAGAAAGTAAGAAAAATTTATGGCCTTCTTGAAAAACAGTTCAGAAATACCTTTGGCAGGGCTGAGCGGAAGAAAGGCGTTACCGGTGAGGTATTGCTTCAACTTCTTGAATCAAGGCTGGACAATGTAATTTACAGAATGGGATTTGCGCCGAACAGGAACAGTGCCCGACAGCTTGTGACCCATGGCCATTTCCTTGTCAACGGCAGGAAGGTAGACATTGCTTCTTTTGCGGTCCGCGTAGGGGATATTGTGGAACTCAAGGAAGCGAGCAGGAATATCGTTATCATTAATGACAATATCTCCAAGATGGAGCACCGTGGTGTTCCTGTCTGGCTTGAAATGGATTTCCCGAACTTTAAGGGGAAGGTCACACAGGTGCCTACACGGGAAGATATCCAGCTGACGGCGAATGAACAGCTCATTGTTGAGCTCTACTCGAAGTAATACCGGCAGCGGAGTTCGTCTTCAATAACGAACATTTAAGTAATAATAGAATATAAATATACCCTACGGGAGGCCTGATGAACCTGAAGAAAAAAGGCTTTCAGCTACCTGAAAAGATCAGGTTTGATGAAGAGACATTAACAGATACCTATGGCAAGATTGTCGTTGAACCGCTTGAACGAGGCTTTGGAGTTACGTTAGGAAACGCTCTGAGGAGGGTGCTTCTTTCTTCGCTTGAGGGAGCTGCCATTACGTCAGTGAAGGTTGCCGGCGCACTTCATGAATTCTCATCCATAAACGGTATCAAGGAAGATACGATCGACATCATTCTTAACCTGAAGAAACTGAGGTTCAGATTTCATGGAGATACCAATAAAATAGCCCAGTTTATGGTAAAGGGCCCGGCCCTCGTGACTGGCGCAGATCTACAGTGCGATTCTTCCATTGAGGTTCTTAATCCCGGGCAGGTGATTGCGACGCTTGACAAGAATGCGAATTTCAATGCCGAAGTCTACATAAAAAAGGGCAAGGGTTATCTTTCGTCTGAGTATGGCAAGAAGGAAGATCTCCCTGTTGGCATGATCGCTGTTGATGCTGCATTCTCACCGATCAGAAAAGTGAAGTTCGATGTGGAGAAGACAAGGGTCAAGGAGTCCACTGACTATGACAGGCTCATTCTTGAGATCTGGACCGACGGCAGCGTAACCCCGCAGAGGGCGCTTTCTGATGCAGCTTCAATCGTGATCGATCATATGGATATTTTTGTGGCGGATGAAGAATACGAGACTGTTCAGATTGAAGCGGCAGAAGCCGGTGAGGGGCCAAGCATTTCCGGTTCTAATCCTAATCTCAATAAGACCGTTGACGAGCTTGAGCTTTCAGTCCGTTCCTATAACTGTCTGAAGAATGCTGATATCAAGACGATAGCCGAGCTTGTTGCCAAGAGCGAGCCGGAGATGCTCAAGACGAAGAATTTCGGAAGGAAGTCGTTAAATGAGATCAAGGAGATCCTGAGCAGAATGGGACTCCACCTCGGCATGAAGATAGATGCTGATACTAATAGCAAATAAGAGTCATAAAGACCGGAGGAAATAGATACCATGCGTCACAAGGTAGATGGAAGACTATTCGGGCGGCCTTCGAACCAGAGGAAGGCATTGCTTCGCTGTATAGTTACAGCACTTTTTGAGAACCAGAGGATCGAAACGACTGTTGCAAAGGCAAAAGAGGCAAAAAGGATCGCAGAGAAAATGATCACGTTCGGCATCAAAGGAGATCTTCACTCAAAGAGGCAGGTGCTCTCCTACGTAACGGCGAGAGATGTCGCGTCCAAGCTTTTCAATGAGATAGCTCCCCGTTTTGCCGGAAGGCCCGGCGGTTATCTGAGGCTTGTCCAGACCAGACAGCGGCTCAAGGACTCAGCTCCCATGGCTATTCTTGAGTTCATTGATTACGAAGCGGTCAAGAAACCAAAGGGCAAGGCTGCGAAAGCAGATAAGGCCGACAAGGCCGAGAAGAAAGATTAGTGCACGACCTGCTTGTAGGCATAGGCATTATTGCAGTCTGGATCGTTCTGCAAGTATTTGTCTTCCCCAGACTTGGGGTTCCTACTTGAGCGGTACCTGATCCGAAGGCTTCGGGCAAAGAGAAAAAAATCTGTAAATAAAAAGGGCTCGCAAGAGCCCTTTGACGTTTTCTGCGTTAGCTGTAGAGCATCGTTTGATGGTTATCAGCCGGTGCATTGGCTGAAATAGTTCAGATATCGTCTTTCCTCCTCATTCCTCAAACCGGCAGAGCCCGATCCTGGCAGCACCGCAACCTTTACATGACTTGCCGCCTTCAAACATTATCACGGCATTGCCGCCCTCTAGCTTTGCTAACAGCGTGTAGAAATGATATGACGTAGATCATAGAAAGTCAGCGCGAAAAGGATCATATTATGATACCGGCGGCAGGCTATTTATAAAGTCAACTATATCTAAATATTATTACATTGACTGTACATTAGAGTTTGATAGACTAGAGTTATAGTTCCTACATTTATGTCGGATGAACTGGCTGTAGGTGCAAGCTAATAGATGAGCCAACTGTGACGAGAATGTTACGAAGAGCAGCTAACATCGTATCACCAAAAGAAAAAGGAGGGTTCCATGAAGAACAAAGTTTATGCAGCACTGATTATGGCAATAGCAATGATCACCGGAATGTATTACACGGGAGCGGAAGCAGAGAAATATAAGCCAGCAAAGGCTGCTGAGGCCAAGCCAGCAGAAAAAGACGTGAAGACTGATACCTGTTATGGCTGCCACGCAACGGTCAAAGATCTGCACAAGATGGGAAAACATGCGAAGCTCAATTGCACCAAGTGCCACAATGGACTGGCCAAGCACCTGAGCGCACCCGGACCGGATACCCGGCCTGATACTGACCTCTCCTGGCAGGCATGCGGACAGTGCCATAAGGAGCAGTTCGAGAGCTTTATGAAGGAAACCTATCATCGCCCTGCTCGTGATGAGAAGTCCCAGCTCACTAACAGGGCTCCAAATCCATTCTGGGACAAGTTGATGGCCGGACATGGTTTTACCAAGGAGCATAACCTTACCAGAAGTCATAACTGGATGCTGATCGATCACCTGATAGTCGATCGTGCATATGGCGGAAGGTTCCAAGGCAAGAACGGCTGGCAGTACATGTTTGAAAAGGGCATGGCATGGGATGTTCTGACCGATACCAAGCCAGAGAGCACGGAGCATAAGGCATTCATTCCGCAGTCAGCAGCTGCAGCCAATTCGGTCTGCCTTCAGTGCAAGTCACAAGACCAGATCCTCAAGTGGTCATATATGGGCGACAAGGTCGAGGGCAAGACAAGCTGGGACCGCACATCCAATGTTGTCGAATTCGTAAAGGACCTGCAGCACGGCCTGAACTGTATCACATGCCACGACCCGCATGCCGCAAAGCCGAGAATTGTCCGCGATGGACTTATTCAGGCCCTCACCAGAAAAGAGGCAGATACGCTCTGGCACAAAGACCCGAAGCATACCAACATCAAGGTCATTGATATGGGAATCAGGGGGTTCACCAGAAAAATCGCACTTCTCGACAAATATGACACCCGTCTGCAATGCGGACAGTGCCATGTTGAGTATAACTGCAATCCCGGCACAGATACAAAGACAGGCGAGGCGGTGAAAATGACAGACCAGAGGACAAATCACTTCCCGTACAAAGATGTGTTCGGCCTTTACGAGCACTATGTAAACCAGATCAATTTCCTGGACTTTAAGCATGGGCTCACTGGCGGATTGCTCTGGAAGGCCCAGCATCCAGAGTCCGAATCCTATTACAATTCGAAGCATGCAAAGGCCGGCGTCGGATGCGACAGCTGCCATACACCAAAGATGAAGAACAAGGCAGGTAAGGTATATACGTCGCACTTTGCAGTCACTCCCCGGGTCCAGCTCAAGGAGACCTGTCTGAAATGCCATCCAAAATGGACAGAGGAGATGGCACGGTATTCTATTGACTCGGTAAAAGCCCATATCAGAGGTAAGATGCGGAAGGCAGAATTCCATCTTTCAGCGCTGATCGATAAGATCGTGGAAGGCAAGAGGATCGGCCTTGGCAATGATGCGATCAAACAGGCTCAAGATCAGCACCTCCGGGCTCATATACTCTGGGAATACTGGACAGCGGAGAACTCCGATGGATTCCATAATCCGGAGATGGCCCGTGAATCACTGACAAAATCAGTAGATGAATCGATAAAAGGCATTAAGATCATCAACGATGCAATTGCTGCCAAGACGGCTGCAGCTTCTCCGGTACCGGCTAAGTAAATCAAGGTCTGAAAGAGGCGGCGGTGCTTTCCCTGCCGCCTCTTTCAGCAGAGCATATTCTCCAACTGACAGCAGCAAAAGAACTGAGTGACACCCAAGGTTAAGCTGGCAAAGATATACGACCGAAATATTAAGCATACGTCTCAAGGAGGGTCAGATGAAACTCACGAGAAGAGAGCTGTTGAAAACGACTGCAGCCGTTGCTGCAGCGACAGCGGTTGGGATGACCGTGCCGCAAGAGCTGCAAGCAGCAGCAAAAAAGACTGAGGCCGGCTGGCGATGGGATAAGGCGGTCTGCAGGTTTTGTGGCACAGGCTGCGGTCTTATGGTCGCAACCAAGAATGACAGGATCGTTGCCGTGAAGGGAGATCCTGCTGCGCCGGTCAATATGGGCCTGAACTGCATTAAGGGATATTTCAACGCCAAGATTATTTATGGTGCGGACAGGCTTACGGAACCGCTCATGCGTGTCAACGACAAGGGAGAGTTTGACAAGAAGGGCAAGTTTAAGCCGATTACGTGGCAGAAGGCATTCGATGAAATGGCCAGACAGTTCAAGAAACACTACAGCACACTCGGTCCAAAGGGTGTGGCCGTGTTCGGATCAGGCCAGTACACCATCATGGAAGGGTATGCAGCTGCCAAGCTGATGAAAGCAGGCTTCAGATCCAACAACTTAGACCCCAATGCCAGACTCTGCATGGCGAGCGCGGTTGCCGCCTTCATGGAAACCTTTGGCATTGACGAACCTGCCGGCAACTATGATGACATGCATCATTCAGATACCATTGTTCTCTGGGGAGCAAACATGGCCGAGATGCACCCGGTGCTCTGGTCCAAGATCACGAACCGGAAACTTGCGGACTCCAAAAGAGTGAAGGTTATAAACCTTACGACCTTTACGAACCGGTGTTCGAGCCTGGCTGACAGCGAGATCATTATGAAACCGAACACTGACCTGGCGATCCAGAACTTCATTCTGCGCGAGATCGTGTATAACCGGCCACAGGCGATTGACTGGGATTTTGTGAACCAGAACTGTGTCTTTACAACCGGTCACGTGGACATAGGCTATGGCCTCCGACCGAAGATTGACCATCCAAAATATCGCAAGGAAGAGCTCGACACTGCAAGCAAAGAGTCCTTCAAGATCATTACGAAAGAGGAAGCAGTTGCCATGGGTGCGCTCGGAATTAAGGAAGGCAGCAGAATGGATATGAAGAATACCAATACTGCCGGTACACACTGGGCGATCAGTTTTGAGGACTTCAAGAAGGGCCTCGATCCTTACACGCTCGACTTTGTCGCAGCACTTGCCAAAGGCGATTCCAATGAATCTCTTGAGGATTTCAAGAAAAAACTGACTGCACTTGCTGATCTCTATGCAGAAAAAGACCGGAAGGTCGTGAGCTTCTGGACCATGGGCTTCAACCAGCATGTGCGCGGCACCTGGGTGAACGAGCAGATCTATGCTATCCATCTCATCCTCGGCAAGCAGTCACAGCCCGGCAACGGCGCTTTCAGTCTTACGGGACAGCCTTCTGCCTGCGGCACTGCCCGCGAGGTCGGAACCTTTGCTCACCGGCTGCCGGCTGACATGGTCGTTGCAAATCCCAAGCATCGGGCGATGACCGAAAAAATATGGAAACTGCCTGAGGGAACATTGAACCCGGTTGTCGGCTCGCATTTTATCAAGATCATGAGAGATCTTGAGGATGGCACGGTCAAGTGGGCCTGGGTCCAGGTGAATAACCCCTGGCAAAATGCTACGAACGCCAATCACTGGGTTGCTGCTGCGCGGGAGATGGACAACTTTATTGTTGTTTCAGACGCGTACCCGAGCATCTCGGCAAAAGTGGCTGATCTGATCCTTCCTGCTGCCATGATCTTCGAGAAATGGGGTGCGTACGGAAACGCGGAGCGCAGGACACAGCATTGGAAACAGCAGGTGACGCCTATCGGAAACTCCATGTCAGACACGTGGCAGACCGTGGAGTTTGCAAAGCGGTTCACCCTTGCCGAGGTCTGGAAGGAATGGAAGATCGATGACAAGAACACGCTTCCGAGTGTCATCGAGAAGGCCAAGGCCATGGGATACAAGGAGACGGATACGCTCTTCGATGTTCTCTTTGCGAACAAGGAGGCAAAGGCATTCAAATGGCCCGATCCTGTAGGTACAGGCTTCATGAACTCTGAGGCCGGTGGTGACAAGAGGAACGTTGAGGGCTTTAAGGGATACGGGTTCTTCCTGCAGAAATATCTCTGGGAGGAATACCGGCAGTTCGGTCTTGGCCATGGCCACGATCTTGCGGATTTCGATACTTATCATAAAGTCCGGGGACTCAGATGGCCGGTTGTTGACGGTAAGGAGACACTCTGGAGGTTCAATGCTGAATATGACCCCTATGCAAAAAAAGAGAATCGCGGCAAGTTCGCCTTCTACGGTGATGCCATGAAGGAAATTCCAAAGGGCGATCTCATGGGGCCGAAAGGCGATGAAAAACTGAAACTGCCGAACAAGGCTAAGATATTTCTGAGGCACTACATTGAGCCGCCGGAAAATCCGAGCAGCGAGTATCCTTTCTGGCTCTGCACCGGCAGGGTGCTTGAACATTGGCATACCGGCACCATGACCATGCGCGTGCCGGAGTTGTACCGCGCAGTGCCTGAGGCACTCTGCTTTATGAACGGAAATGACGCCAAAAAGAATGGCTTCAAGGATGGTGATCTTGTCTGGGTCGAGTCCCGGCGAGGCAAGGTCAAGGCCCGTGTCGAGACCCGGGGAAGGAATCTGCCGCCCCAGGGACTGATCTTTATACCGTTCTTTGATGAAAATGTTTTTATCAATAAGGTGACGCTCGATGCCACCTGTCCGATCTCAAAGGAGCCGGACTACAAAAAATGCGCGGTAAAGATGTACAAGGCATAGAGGTGATGGTTTTTCATGGTAAGTGGAGATAAGGAAGAGAAGATGCCTGAGAGGAGAAAATTCCTGTTTGACATGGTCAGGGGCCTTGGCGCTGCAACAGTTGGAGGGCTTGCATGGACAGACATGCTTGACGGGAAAAAAACCTTTGCGACTATTCTGCGGCCTCCTGGCGCAGTGGTTGAGCAGGAGTTTCTTGCAAAATGCACGAAATGCGGCCTCTGCGTCGAAGCATGTCCGTACAAGGCGCTTCTGCTTGCGAAGCCGGGAGATGAACGGCCAGTCGGCACACCGTATTTTCAGATGCGTGAGAATCCCTGCAGAATGTGCAGGGACATTCCCTGTGCAGTGAGCTGCCCCACCGGCGCGCTTCTCCCTTCGCTGGTAAGCGACAGTGATGAGCAGGGGAAGTCACGTTTGGATGTCAACCTGACAAAGATCGGCCTTGCATTGATCGACAGGGAGACATGCATCGCTTACTGGGGAATCCAGTGCGATGCGTGTTATCGGGCATGCCCTTTGATTGATAAGGCGGTTACGGTTGAATACACGAAGAACGAACGGACAGGCAAGCATGCGATGCTTGCACCGGTTGTTCACAGCGACCACTGCACCGGATGCGGCATATGCGAACATGCCTGCGTTACGAAAAAGGCCTCGATCTTCGTGCTTCCAAGAGAGCTTGCCATGGGAGAGTCATCAGACCGGTACATACGGGGATGGGACGATGCTGATGAGGAACGGATGCAAGGCCTTCCTGAGGAGACAACGACCAGGACACCGCGGTCAGAAAAGTCCCCGCTTGACTACCTGAACAAGGGAGACCTTTGATATGCCAATGTTCAGAGAATATAAGTTTATGGTACTGCGCAGGACCAGCCAGATTTCTATCATGCTCTTATTTGTGTCAGGTAACCTGCTCGGATGGCATGTCCTGAGAGGCAATCTCAGCACATCAAAGGTGCTGGATAGTGTACCGTTGACCGATCCCTTTACCCTTCTCCAGATATTTGCCGCAAAACACCTTGTTTCAGGGCAGGCGCTTGCAGGTGCTCTGATCATTGTCCTTTTTTTCGGCCTGATCGCAGGCAGGTCCTTCTGCAGCTGGGTCTGTCCTCTCAACATGGTGACCGATCTTGCTAACTGGCTCAGAAAAAAGACCGGCCTTGATGCTTTGGGTAAAGGCCCTGTGATCAGCAGGAAGACGCGGTACTGGGTCATTGGTACCAGTCTTGCTGTTTCCCTGGCAACAGGCGTTGCTGCCTTTGAGTGGATCAGTCCTATATCCATGCTGCATCGGGGCATTATTTTTGGCATGGGCATGGGATGGACCATGATACTTGCAGTTTTTTTATTCGACCTGTTTGTAAAAAGAGATGGCTTCTGCGGCCACCTCTGTCCTTTGGGCGGCTTTTACGCTCTCATCACACGGTTCAGCCTGGTCAGAGTCATGCACAGCAAAGAGAAATGTACACTCTGCATGAACTGTCTTGAGATCTGCCCTGAGCAGCAGGTTCTGCCCATGGTCGGAAAGGTCAGCAGCGCAGTGGCATCAGGAGAGTGTACGAACTGCGGCAGATGCGTAGAGGTATGCAATGAGAATGCCATGAAGTTCGGAATCCGGTTTTCTCCGGAGAAAAACAAAACCAGTATTGCATGATCATATAAGGAGGGTCCCATGAAAGACATCTGCAGAAAAGGATTCATAGCAATGGGGATGGCCGTTATACTGTCTCTCGGAATCAGTCCGGCTGTTGCTGACGAGAAGAAGCATAAAGAAAAGAGCGAAGAGGAGCTTGGGATCAGGAAGGAGACACTCTATGACGAAAGTAAGGTCATGCCTCAGCATGGCGAATACGGCAAGGCTGAGCCCGGCAAGAGCAAGAGGATAGAGCGGGCTTTTGAGAACAGTCCGCCGCTTATCCCCCATGACCTGACCGGTATGCTTCCGGTGGTAGAGACGAACAATGCATGCCTTAACTGTCATATGCCCGATGCTGCCCGGGCAATGAATGCCACGCCCCTGCCAAAGTCTCATTTTGTGGATATGGATACAGGCAAAGACCTGAAGGGCAGTCTGGATGGGAAACGGTACCCGTGCATGCAGTGCCATGTGCCTCAGGTGAAGATACCTGAGGCGATCAAGAACACCTTCAAGGCTGAGTTCAGAAGTAAAAAATCGAAGACCAGCTCGAATCTCCTTGACTCTCTGAACGAAGGGGTCAAGAGCGAATGAACAAGGATTATGCTGTCGTGCTATCCGTTGAGAAAAGAGGCGCTCTGTGAGCATATCGAGCATGGTTGTTATGACTCTGCCGGAGAACCTCGAAGCAGTTCTCGCAGAGCTGGAAAGATCGCAGCTCTGCGAGGTTTTTCTTTCAGATCAGTCGGGAAAGATCATTGTCACGATCGAGGCCGATGAGGTCAGAGGCGGGATGCAGAAGATGGGGGAAATACAGAATCTTCCCCATGTCCTTTCGGTCCAGCTTGCCTATTCGTATTATGAAGAACATGAAAAAGGCTCAGAAATAAACAGCCCTCCTGCTGGGTGAATAGTTTTCACCAGACGCGAACCATTGTCGCCTTCTTGACTAACTCATAAATATATGTTTATATATTTCTATGCGAGGCAGGGAGATGGCATATGCTTGACGCATTTGCATCATATATTACATACAGTCTGTTCAATGTTTCTCAGGGCAGCAGGCTCGGTGATGCTCTTCATTTCTTTATATACGACACCATAAAGATATTCCTGCTGCTTTCGGTCATCATATTCGCTGTTTCTGTTATCAGGAGTTATTTCCCCCCTGAGCGGACAAGGAAAATACTCTCACATAAAAAAGAATTTATCGGAAATATTCTTGCTGCGCTTCTTGGCATTGTTACTCCTTTCTGCTCCTGTTCAGCTGTTCCCCTGTTCATAGGTTTTATAGAGGCCGGTGTGCCTCTTGGCGTAACCTTCTCTTTTCTGATCTCCTCACCCATGGTAAATGAGGTGGCGGTTGTCCTCCTTTGGGGACTCTTCGGCTGGAAGATCGCTGCGATCTATCTGGGAACCGGGCTTCTGGTCGCCATAGTTGCGGGGTTGGCAATAGGGAAGCTGAAACTCGAAAAATGGGTGCAGGAATATG
Organism: Nitrospirota bacterium; assembly: GCA_016214855.1. Taxonomy (NCBI): domain Bacteria; kingdom Pseudomonadati; phylum Nitrospirota; species Nitrospirota bacterium. The sequence continues at coordinate 22,815 of JACRMT010000020.1, forward strand.
TCTACAAAATTCAGATCGGGCAGGGACAGGAAATTATTAAACAGGTCTTCAGAGACCGCCTGAAGTATGCGAAATGGAATACCGCAGATATCGTGAAAAAGGTCTGGCCTTATATTATTGTTGCCATCGGCATCGGCGGATTCATCCACGGGTATGTTCCCCAGGATTTTCTGGTGAAATACGCGGGACCGCAGAACCCATTTGCTGTGCCGATTGCTGTAGCGCTTGGAGTGCCGCTCTATTCCAATGCAGCAGGCGTAATCCCGATTGTCTACGCCCTTATGGAGAAGGGTCTAAGCACAGGGACAGTCCTGGCGTTTATGATGGCAGTGACAGCGCTCTCCCTTCCGGAGATGATCATCCTCAGAAAAGTATTAAAAGTCCCCCTGCTCGCAGTATTTGCAGGAATTATGACCATAACTATTACGGCTGTCGGCTATCTCTTTAACGCTATTTTATAGGAGGCATGCATATGGAGATCAAGGTATTAGGCCCGGGGTGTGCTAATTGCCATGCCATGGAAAGACTGGTTCAGGCCGCTGTCAGTGAACTCGGCATTATCGCCAATATCGAGAAGATTGCCGATATACAGGAGATCATGAAATATACGATGTCTACTCCCGGGCTCGTGGTGAACGGCAAGCTCAAACACTCCGGCAAACCCTTGCCCAGTCTTGAGAAGGTGAAAGAATTGCTAAAGGCTGAGGACTGAAAATATGCGGGACCTGCTTATTATATTTAAGGCTCTCTCCGACGAAACAAGACTCAGGATCATCAAGCTGCTTGAAAGGGGTGAACTCTGTGTCTGTGATATTGTCGCAGCGCTTGATATGGTTCAGCCGAAGGTATCGTTTCATCTTGCGGCACTGAAAGATGCCGGTTTTATAAAGGACAGAAAACAGGGGCGGTGGACCCATTATAGTCTTGATGATTCGGATTTCTTCAAGAGATCCCTTCTTTTGTCTGTAATGGAAAGGACACCAGCGAAAGCAGTAGCTTTGGACCGGGAAAAGCTTGAGGATTTTCTGGAGGGCAAGCCGGCAAAAGGAGACGTTGTTCCCATGCAAAGCAAAAAAAGATGCTGCGGAGAATGATGATGGCCGAAATCGCAGACAAAAGGCTTTCTTTTCTCGACCGCTTTCTAACGCTTTGGATATTCGGCGCAATGGTCCTCGGTGTCGGCCTTGGATTTTTTATTCCGGGAACAGAGGGGTTCATCAACCTGTTTCAGGTCGGCACCACGAACATACCGATAGCCATCGGTCTTATCCTGATGATGTACCCTCCCTTGGCAAAAGTTAAATACGAGGAATTGGGGGAAGTATTCAGAAATAAGAAGATCCTCCTGCTTTCTCTCGCACAGAACTGGGTTATAGGTCCTGTTCTCATGTTCCTGTTAGCCATAGCCTTTCTTTCCGGATATCCGGAATATATGGTCGGCCTGATCATGATCGGTCTTGCCCGATGCATTGCCATGGTCATTGTATGGAACGATCTTGCCTGCGGCGATACCGAGTACGCAGCAGGACTTGTCGCCTTTAACTCGATATTCCAGGTGCTCTTCTTCTCTGTCTATGCGTATGTTTTCATAACCGTCCTTCCTGCATGGTTCGGACTCAGGGGCGTTGTGGTCAATGTGACCATAGGCCAGATAGCTGAGAGCGTTTTCATCTATCTCGGCATACCGTTTCTGGCAGGCATGTTTACCCGCTTTGTCCTGCTTAAAGTAAAGAGCCGGGAATGGTATGCGAAGGTATTTATACCAAGAATAAGTCCGATCACACTCATTTCGCTCCTCTTTACTATTGTGGTGATGTTCTCTCTCAAAGGCAATTACATCGTGAAGTTGCCGCTGGACGTCCTGCGGATTGCCGTGCCGCTGCTGATCTATTTTGCAGTAATGTTTCTTGTCTCCTTCTATTTGGGAAAGAAGATAGGCGCTGATTATCCAAAGACAGCCACGCTTTCCTTTACGGCAGCAAGCAATAATTTCGAACTTGCAATCGCGGTCGCTGTTGCGGTCTTCGGCATCAATTCAGGCGAAGCCTTTGCTGCAGTCATCGGCCCGCTCGTCGAAGTGCCGGTATTGATTGGCCTCGTGAATGTGGCGCTTTATTTCCAGAAGAAGTATTTCAAACTTGAATACTGTCGGGTGAATAATGCTGATCTGTTGTGAACTTTTCATGAAAGCTGGACAGGGATAAGGTAATGACAAGGGATCTTATCTGTTACTGTTTTGCCTACTCTGAAGAAGACATTGTCAGGGATGTCAGGGAAAATAATGGCATTTCCTCAATTCTGGAACGAATACGCAGTGAGAAAAAAAGGGGTGGGTGCAACTGCAAGACGAACCACCCTGAGGGCAGGTGATGTCTCGGCGATGTCCGCCGTGTTGCGGACGAGGCAAAGAAGCGGTTGATTAATGTTTCCGCGGAAGACAGGGGATGAGTTTAATCTTGCATGTTGTAATAGAGAAATCCAGATTATTATCGAGTACCGGAATGGATAATAGTTCAATAAAACGCCTCGGCTGGAGCCTGGTCGTTACCCTGGTCATATTCGTCGCCGAGGTGATCGGCGGCGTACTGAGCCGCAGTCTTGCTCTCCTGAGCGATGCCGGGCATGCGCTGACCGACGCCTTTGCGCTTGGCCTGAGCCTCATAGCCCTTCTGATCATGGAGCGGCCTTCCGACCACAAGGCAACCTATGGGTACCAGCGCATAGGCCTGCTCGCAGCCCTTATCAACGGCATCAGCCTTGTAGTTATAGCCCTGTTCATCTTTATGGAGGCGTATAAGCGCCTTCATGCTCCGCCCGAGATCAATTCATCGGTGATGCTTTTTATTGCGACAGCAGGGCTCTTTGGCAATTTGGTCATGGCATGGATTTTAGGACACAAGCATCATGACCTGAATATGAAGAGTGCGTGGCTCCATGTGCTCGGCGATACCCTGGCTTCAGCAGGGGTTATCATAGCCGGGCTGATCATTAAGTTTACCGGTTGGGTGCTTGCCGATACCATTGCGAGCGCCATTGTCGGATGCATGATCATCATCGGCGGGACCCGCGTCATAAAAGAAGCCCTCTGGATACTCCTGGACCTCAGTCCGATCGGCTTTCATGCAGAGGATTTTGCAAAGGTTATAGCAGAAATGCCGGGGGTGCGCAATGTACATGATCTGCATATATGGTCCATTGGTCACGGCATACCTGCTTTTTCGGCACATGTTCAGGTTCATGACCAGAAGATAAGCGAAGCCGATGCCATTCGGAAGGAGATCGAGCAAAGGCTCGAACAGAGGGGAATAAAGCATGCCGTGATCCAGATGGAGTGCGAAGACTGCTGTAATAATGAGATCTACTGCCGCGTGAATGCAGAAAGCAGCCACCTTGGGCACCATCATCAATAAAAATCCGGATTAAGGTGCAAAGATGCTCAGCATGAATAACGAATATGAACACGAGTTTCAAAGAGTTTATGAACGCTTCCATGAAAAGATTCGACGCTATCTGGCCAGAATGGTCAACGAAACTGAAGCTGATGATCTATCCCAGGAGGTTTTCGTAAAGGTCAGCCGGGGGTTGAAGGATTTCAAACGAAGATCCAGCCTTTCAACATGGATCTACAAAATAGCAACCAACACGGCATTTGACAGGCTGCGTTCGCTCTCATTACAGAAAGAGACTTCGGATATTCTGCACGGAAACGATGAAGGAGACGTTGAGGCTGCATATCTGGAGACGGAAGACCATAAACCTTCGCTTGAGGCATCTCTGATCAAAAAAGAAATGAATACCTGCATTCGTGGTATGGTGGATGGGCTGCAGGAAAAGTATCGGACTGTGCTGGTTCTGAGTGATTTTGAAGAACTGGCCAGTGATGAAATTGCCCACATTCTCGGCATATCTTCGGATACGGTAAAGATCAGACTGCACCGGGCCAGAGCGCGGCTCAGGAAGGAACTGAAGGCAGGATGCAATCTCTATCGTGATGAGCGCAATGAACTGGCCTGTGAAAGGACTTCCACTTCTCTTATGTTTCTCAAATAATAGATGTATCCTTTCCTGCCCCTTCTTCGTCTATAGGACAGGAAGGAGGTGATATGCCATGAAGCTTGATAACCGGATTACAGAATTGATCGCGATAGGGGCATCGGTAACAGCAAACTGCCAGCCATGTCTGCAGTATCATGTTGATAAGGCGCTGGAAAGCGGGGCCAGTGACCCTGAAATTGCACAGGCAATTGAAGTTGCAAAAACAGTCAGAAAGGGCGCTGCAGGAAAGATGGATCAGTTCGCTGCAACCATCAGTAAAACTGCACCGTCAAATGCAGGAGCATCGATGCAAGGATGCGGATGTAGCTAGGGCTGCCGGAAAAAGCCTTGCAGCGGAGTGCAGAAGATGCCTCAGCTGCAAGGCTTTTCTTATATAGGCGAACAACGGGTAAAAAAAGCAGAAAGTCCTGCATGGTGGAGAAAAGACTTGAAGTGCCTGCTCGGGAAACCCCTCACTCTGGTGCACTACTGCAACGGCATATTTTAAATTTACGTGTTGTTTCCATGAGATAGCACATACGACTCCGGTTACCCGGCAGGGGAAATCAGCTTTTGAGCAGCAATTTTCTCGCATCCCCCAGCCGGAGGGTTACTCTCGCTGCGTCGAGGTGTTCGAGAAAGGGAAGAGCGAATTTGCGGGATGTATTGAGAAGGTCTCGGAATTCTGCTACCGTGAGCTCCGGTTTCCTGGCGAAGAAGGTCTTCAAGGCTGTTATCATCTTGTCATATGCAGCGGCAGACAGGTAGATCGATTCGTTGACCCTTACCACAGCGCGCTCTTTTGCCAATATGTTGAGAATATCGGTTATCTGCTTCTGATCCATCTTCAGGGCCTCTGCCATCTCTGTCTTGGTGAGCGGCTGAAACTCTCCCTGTGCGAGAAGGTCGACGATCTTCGCCTTATGGGCTTCAGCAGCGCCGGATAGCGCTACTCTGAACGTTTTCAGCCTGAGCAGGTCCTTATCAACGGTCACATCTTTGAGCGATGTCAGAAGATAATTAAAGAGCCTCGGATCGCTGTTCAGAAGAGTTCTTGCCTCTTCTTTTGGCATGCCCGGCTTGAGGGGATGCTCTTTATGGAATATTATGAGCAGGTTGCGCACCCTGCTGTTCAGGAGGTCAAAGGCATGTTTATGAATAAGCAACTCCTCGTGTTTTATGATCAGGCCAGACTGCACGAGGCCATTAATGGCATTTCGTATGGCCGTAAGGTCAGCACTGATCCAGCCATGGAGCGCATGCGCTGAGATCCCAGCGGGCCCTGCTTTTTCGATCTTCAGTGCAAGCTTCTGATCGAGCTTGCCTGTATGCAATATTGATAGATCCTGAATGCCATCCTTTCTTTTTCTTCTGACCGGTGAAGGATCAAGCACTTCTCCGCCGCCGAGCGTTTCAAGAGGCGAGAATCTTCTGATGATATACCGGTCTCCTGACATGGCAATAACAGGAGTCTGAATCCTGAACTGGCAGAAACAGCTTTCGCCTGCCTTGAGCTCTTCTTTTTCGTAGAGGATGACGCGGGCGACCGTCTCGGCGGTACCAGCATAGAAATGCACAAGGCTCCTGTTTTTCAGTACAGGAACATTTGTCAGCAGTTCAAGAAAAAGATCCAGGGTTCTCGTCGGAACAAAACTTGAAGGAGCAACGGCAACGTCTCCCCGCTGAAGGTCATCCTTTTCGACGCCCTGGAGATTTATCGCGATCCTCTGGCCGGCATATGCCTTTTGGATGGCCTTGCCGTGGCTGTGGAGACCTCTTACTTTGGTTGTTATCCCCGCCGGAAGGATCTCGACCGGCGTATCAACCGCTATCATGCCGGATACCGCTGTGCCTGTGATAACAGTGCCGAATCCCTTCAGGGTAAAGACCCTGTCTATCGGCAGCCTGAATATCCCCTCTGCTGTCTTGGGGCGGATGGTGAGGGCAAGGTCCTTTATCGATTTTTTGAGAGAATCAAGATTTTCGCCGGTTTTGGAAGAAACAGGAATGACGGCAGCCTGTTCCAGAAAGGTTCCTTTAACAAAACCTTTGATTTCGTCTGCAACGAGACCAAGCCATTCTTTTTCGACAAGATCTGCCTTGGTTATCACGATCAGACCTGCCTTGATCTTCAGAAGATCGCATATGGCAAGGTGTTCGCGGCTCTGGGGCATGATGCCTTCGTCAGCAGCAATGACCATGAGCACAATATCTATGCCGCCTGCTCCGGCAAGCATGTTGCTTATCAGTTTCTCGTGACCGGGCACGTCCACGATTCCGACCGTGAGGCCGTCCTCAGGATAGGCGAGGTCGGCGAACCCGATATCAATGGTGATGCCCCGGTCTTTTTCCTCTTTCAGCCTGTCAGGGTCAATGCCCGTGAGGGCCTTTACGAGCGAACTTTTCCCATGGTCTATATGTCCGGCAGTGCCGAGGATGATATGTCGCATACTTTTTATTATAATATTTTTCAGACAGTTCTGTAATTTGTTATAATATTAAATTACAAGAAAAAGACGCTTACAAAATAAAGAACTGTATTACGGAGGTAGTGATGAAGAAACGTAACTGCTGGGAGGTCAAACAGTGCGGTCGTGAGCCTGGCGGCACGCATGAAAGCGACCTGGGGATCTGTCCTGTTACCGTGGAAATCCGACTCAATGAAGCTCACGGCGGCAAGAATGCCGGACGAAGCTGCTGGGTTGTGGCAGGAACGCTCTGTAAAGGCGAAACGCAGGGGACCTTTGCCCAGAAATACAAGAGCTGTGAGACCTGTGATTTCTATAAGCAGGTAAAACAGGAAGAAGCTCATCAATTTGTATTGTCTGCTGTGCTCCTCAGCAAGCTGAGAAGCAAGTAACGGGTAGAGAGAAAGGACCGGTTACGGCCTTAGTGCAGAAGAAACCATCTTGACGAGTTCTTTGATATCCTGATCCTGTATCGTTCTGGCGTCAAGCAGAATGGCATTGTCTCTTATCCGGGCTATGACCGGCGTTGAGCCTGTTCTCAGCCGCGTTTCCAATACATTTGCAGCGATATTTATTGGGTTTATTGAAACAGCAAAGGTCTCAAATTCGGCCTCAGGCAAAGAGCCGCCGCCGGCCTTTGAGGAGTCTCTTTCCACGGTCATTGTCAGGGCTATACCCGCTCCTTTCAGCTGTCTGCGGAGTTGTGCAGCGATCTTTTTTGCCCGCGACCTGATCGTTTCCGGCGACTGGAAGAGCATCCGGAGCACGGGTATGCTTTGCAATGCTTTCTCAGGATCAAGATAGTCCATGAGCGTTGCCTCAAAGGCTGCGATGGTCATCTTGTCGACCCTGACTGCGCGTGCAAGAGGATTTTTTCGGATCTTCTCAAGAAGATCCTGCCTGCCGACAATGATGCCGCCCTGCGGTCCCCCAAGAAGCTTGTCGCCGCTGAAGGTCACAAGATCTACACCGGATCTTACTATCTCCTGCACAGAAGGCTCTCCATGGATGCCGTGTGGTTTCAGGTCGATCAGGCAGCCGCTGCCGAGATCATACATGACAGGGATGCCGTGCTCTTTGCCCAATAGTGCAAGCTGTTCTATGGACACCTCTTCCGTGAAGCCGGTGATCTTATAATTTGACTGATGGACCTTGAGAATAAGACCTGTTTTCTCATTGACTGCCTTGCGGTAATCATGGAGGTGAGTCTTATTCGTTGTTCCGATCTCGCGAAGTGTTGCACCGCTTGCAGCCATCACATCAGGCACCCTGAAAGAGCCGCCGATTTCGACAAGTTCGCCTCTCGACACGATAGCTTCCCTGTCCTTCGCAAGAACGGCAAGAGAGAGAAATACCGCTGCAGCATTATTGTTCACGATCAGGGCATCCTCAGCCCCGGTTAGCTGACAGAGGATCCTCGTTGTATGGGAATGGCGCTTACCTCTCTTCCCTGCATTGAGGTCATATTCGAGATTAGAATATCCCCTGCTTGCGACAATCACATTGTGCACCGCTTTTTCGGAAAGCACTGCCCTCCCCAGATTCGTATGCAGCACGATGCCGGTCGCATTTATCACGGGAACCAGGCTGAAAGAGGAGAGCTGCTGAATTCTTGCGCTGATGCAGGATGAGAGGGCAGATGAGGCGATGTCCGGCTGTCCTCCTTCGAGTATCTTTTTTCTTTCCCCGGCTATGATATCCCTGATCGCCTGCACGACAATGGTTCTTGGGAACGAGGAAAGCCACTGGCCGCTGTCAGCGCCTTTCAGAAGTTCGTCGACAGACGGAAGCGCTGAAAGGACTGCGGCCTTTTCACTTTTGTCTTCTTTCACTTTGGCTCCATAATATCAGTTTGTTTACTGCACGTGAATGCCTTTCAGACCTTATTATGTCCTATAGCTGCTGCGATATCAAAGGGTCTTTTAGGCCTGCTTCCCGGAAGCCCTTTTCCCGCAGCCTGCAGCTGTCACATTTTCCGCAGGGGTAAAGGTTGTTGTGCGCGATATGTTGTGATGCGTGATCTGCGAATTCTTTCTTAACCCGTTGCCCGTTGCCCGTTGTCCGTTGCGTTATTGCCGGCTGAGGATCATAGCAGCTCCAGGTGAGCCCATAATCTATCCCCAGCGCTATACCTTTCTGTATGATCTCTGCCTTGGTCATGAAGATAAGAGGTGCTATTACATGAAAGTGAAAACTCCCTTCCACCGACGCCTTTGTCGCAAGATTGGCCATTTTTTCAAATGCCTTGAGATATTCAGGCCTGCAGTCGGGGTACCCGCTGTAATCAACGGCGTTGGCGCCGATAAAAATGGCTCCTGCCCCGAGCACCTCTGCCCAGGCAAGGGCAAAGGACAGAAAGATCGTATTGCGGGCCGGGACGTAAGTAGCCGGGATCGGTGATTCGTGATTCGTAATTCGTGATTCTGCGGTTTTTTGGGAGATGGCTTTTTTTGACTTGTTACGCATTACTGATAACGCATTACGGTTTTTCGGGACCGTCAGATCAGAAGTGAGCGCAGAGCCGCCGATATTGCGGAGGCTGAAGTCAACAATGAGATGTTTTTTTACCGCTAAGGCCGATGCAATGGAACGGGCTGATTCGAGTTCCCGCGCATGCCGCTGCTGATAGTCAAAGGTGACGGCATATAATTCATGGCCCTTTTCTTTTGCAATTGCCAGGGTCGTTGCAGAATCCAAGCCTCCGCTTAAAAGAACAACTGCCTTCCCAGGATTTTTGGCCCGCCTCATGTTATTTTTCCCGGCTGCATTCAAAATGATAACAAGGCGGCAAGCCAGAAGTAGGTGCTTTAAGCAGAGGAAGCGACGCAGTCATACTGCCTTGTATGTTGAGGAGTTGACAACCAAGCCAACGCAGTTTGCGCTTGAATGCCGCCCGGAATCAGTATACATCATCGCCTGTCCCAGGAGTCCGATCCGGTCCTGAGCTCTTTATAAAGAATCCGTCTTCTGACACCGTATAGATATAGGGACGACCCCAGGGATCTGATTCATTGGTTATCGCAGAAAGGTCAGGCGGATAGATCACGTTTTTTAATTTTGCTGCTTCTATGCTGAACCTGAGTTCCCTAATCTTTTTTGACGCATCAAAGACCTTCAGTGTCTCATCCTTCTGCATAAAAACAACAACAAAGGAGAGGATGAGAGATGCGGCCACCGCAAGATAGGGGATGTACTTCAGTGCAGTTCCTGTTTTCCTTGTCTCAGCGCTGCCCTCAGACGGGATGACAGGCGCAGCCTCCTGTGCATCGACCAATCCTTTTTCCATGAGCGAAAGGAGGGTTTTGGAGACTGTGTAGCTGTCCAGGCCGGTAAGGTCGATAATAGTACTGACATCATTCTGTCCGTCTACGCAGGCGAAAATCTCATTTTCCTCTTCGGTCAGGCCCGAGACATCATTTTCCTTTCGCATAAGAAGTGTGTCAAGGGTGATCCTGTCCTTGATAATGGAGAGCTCATCAAGGATCCTGAGACCTTCCATAAGAAGGTGTTGCGTATCAAGGGAAAAGGGAAGCTCCTTATCCTGCGGCACGCCCTGCGCTGCAAACTCATAGGTCCCCTGTTGCCAGCCGAAGAGCTGGACAACGGTCTCGGTAATCTGGCTGTTCAGGATCTCCTTTATCTTTTCCCTGTCAGCCAGTTCTCTCTGAATGAGCGCTGTGCCAAGTTTGATGCCGGTCCTGCGCTGTTCCTCAAGCACGGCCTTGAGATCTTCGTCCTTAATAACCCCTCTTTTTACCAGGATTTTGCCGAGGCGGTTATCCTCATTTCTTCTCTTGGAATCGGCCCCGACAATGTTCCCATCCACGAACAGGAGTTTTACCTTGTCTGTCTTGCCATCAAGCGCAAGGACTCCGGTCTTCCTCTGGAAGTAGATGAGCTGAAGGATATCAGCAAGTCCAAAATCTTTTAATGAGCCTTCTAAAGCCATCCCTTGGATATCCTCTGCCGGGTAAAGATATTGGAAATAATAAGCAATATAATTGCGATCACCAGCGACGCAAGGTTCACAACCCAGTGAGTCCCCCGGGCGTCAGGAGGCATGAAAGAAGTTGCGAGAGGAAAAAGCAGGAAGAACAGAAAAGGCCAGATGAAGAAAAAGCCGTACAGGATCTTCCCTGCATAGACCTGAGACGAACCGGGAATGATGAAAGAAAGCAGCTTCATGACATCCCTGCGGTGTTTCTGGTGTTCATAAATGGATAACAGTTGAGCAACGCGCTCTTTTACTTCGATCTCTTCGAGCTTTATGAGAGACCGAAAGCATTGAGGGCACATCTGCCCCCACATAATATGTTTTTCACATTGAGGACAGTAGATCTGATTGCATCGCCTGCAGCGGTATGCCTTGTTGCCGGCGTGGTTGTTCATCATATAAAAGGCGAATATCATCAGCACTGCGACAAGAGAAATGGACCATCCCGGAAAAACGGAAAGGTTGAATGTGGCCGCCTTAACCGGGGTTTTCCATGCAAGGGCCCAGAGAGATGAAGGGGGAATAGCCTCATCAGCCACTATCCTGTTCGGGTTCCTTCCCGCGATCGCCCGGTATCCTGTGACAGCATCCCGGTCGATCTGAAGCGCTTTTGCGAAGTATTCATTGCCCTTCTCGAAGTCCAGGCCCTCCCTATAGATCTGGGACAGGTTGTAATATGCTGAAGCAAGAGGCCGCATAGTTAACGAAGCATGATAACTTTTTATTGCTTCGTCCAGCTTATTCTGTCCGACATAGATATTGCCGAGATTTACATAAGCAGCTGCATCGGCCTCTGTTTTTATGAGATTGCTGTATGCTGCGGCAGCCTGATCATAATTTCCTGTGCGTTTCAATGCCAGTCCATAGGAAAACAGCGCGGGAGGCTCATCTGACGTCTTGAGAGCGGAAAGGGCATACGCATTGTCCTTTGATTCATTGACCTCGACAATGGCCTTCATGGTTCCTGACGATGAGACCTGCAGAAACCGCGCAGCAGTCCCCAAGAAAAAAGGAGAGACGACGAGAAAGAGCAGAAAGAAGTATACGAGTGTCTTGTCTATCTTCGGCATATACAGGCCAAGCAGGACCAGGATACCGGCAAGGAACAGGAGCGGACTGATCAGAGAACATACAAAGAGGAGGAACAGCAAGGTAATATTTTGCCGGGATTCTTCAAATTCATGGGAAAGCAGCGGCAGATCGCTGAATATGCGGATAATAATGATAATAAATATGGCAACGATGAACGAGAGCATAAGTCCCAGGTATGCAGCCCCGGCCAGGCTGAACGACCACCAGAAGTTCCTTGAATAGGCATTGAGGCCCGAGACCAGATGATCGACGCTGTCGAGAAGGCCGCTGTAGCTAAAAGAAAACGTTGATCTGGCATGAGCAAAGTGAGCTGCCGGAAGGTCGGGAGAGTACTCAGATGCCCTGCCGAGCAAAGCAGCTGCGTGCGATCTGTTTGCCGCTGACTCCTGCAGCAGAAGATATGAGGATACTTCCGAGTTTCTGATCCCGTTGTCAAGCCGGGATTCGGTAAACTCATCTGCAAGGCTGATTGCCGGCGACAATACTACGCAAAAAAACAGAAAAATAGTCAGCTTTCTCATGTCTTTCTGCCGACCTTTGATTCCGTGCCTGCTATCAGGCGCTTGATATTATCCTTGTGGCGCACTAGCAATATTATACTCATAATAATCGCAATGGGAAATTTTTCCTTCGTATCAAGAAAAAAAATGCTCAGGGGCAGGCTGCAGAAAGAGATCACTGCGCCGAGCGAGGAGTAGCGGGTCAATGCTACGGTCATAAGCCAGAGGATGATCGTGACCAGCGCTGCAAGCGGGGCATAGAGGCTAAGAACCCCGAGGCTGGTTGCGACACCCTTTCCTCCCTTAAATTTCAGGAATATCGAGAAGTTATGGCCAATTACCGCACTAATCCCTATAAGACCCTGATACGGTATCCCCACATCAAAAAATCTTGCAAGCAGAATAACCGCCGCTCCTTTGGCAAAATCTCCGATCAGGGTGAAGAGTGCCGGCAGTTTTCCGGTAGTGCGCAGGACGTTTGTAGCGCCGATATTTCCGCTGCCGGACTTCTGCAGGTCGATGCCGCGGTTTCCGGCAATAATCTGACCGACCGGTATGGACCCGATCAGAAAAGCGGCCAGCGACAGCAGAGCAAATTTCACACTTTTTTCCAGAACGAGATCGTGTATTGCACGCCTGATGTCACGGACAACACAAGGGCGATCCAGATAAATACCATGCCGATGTCATACAGATCGAAAGGAAGCTTATCAAAGATGCTGCCCATGAGTATGAGGCAGAGGACTGCTGTTATCTGGGCAGTAGTTTTAAGTTTACCTCCCATTTCTGCCGGGATAACAATATCCTTTGAAAGGGCCACGACCCTCAAACCCGTTACCAGAAAATCCCGTACAATAAGAATTATTGCAACGAATGCAGACACCCTTTCCATGTCAACAAGAACGATGAGCGCTGATATCACCAGGAACTTGTCTGCAAGAGGGTCCATAATGATGCCGAACTTGGTGATCTGGCCGGACCGCCGTGCAAGGTATCCGTCAAGAAAATCCGTGATCGAAGCTATGCTGAACACCAGGGCACCGATCACCGGATGGGTATAGACCGACAAAACGAAGAAGGGAATGAGAACGATCCTGCTCAGTGTCAGGATCGTCGGAAGGTTAAGCTTTAAAGTAGTCATCGCACATCCCTTTCCAGAGACCTTTAGCCTTAAGAATGAAATCCGTTACTTCTCTGACTGCTCCCCTCCCCCCCCTATTTTTCGTGACCATGACGGCATACTTCCTGGCTTCAGCATCAGCGTCAGCAACAGCGACGGGCAGACCTGCAACCGCCATGATCGGCGCGTCAATGATATCGTCGCCGACATAAGCCACTTCATGATCTTTCAGTGCATGCTGCTTCAGGAGCCTGGCATAGGCCGTCTTTTTGTTCAGACATTTCTGAAAGACGTCAGTGATGCCGAGTTCACGAGCTCTGCGCTCAACCACCTTCGAGTGTCTGCCGGTAATGATCGCGATCCGAATGCCTGCCTTCTGCAGCATTTTGATGCCATGGCCGTCCCGCACGTGAAATGCCTTGAATTCATTACCCTGATTATCCAGGATGATGCTTCCATCCGTGAGAACGCCGTCAACGTCCAGAATGAGAAGCTTTACACCTTTTGCGATTTCTTTTGCAGTGCCCTTTGCCGCTTGCCGCCTGCCTGCTTTGTTTCCTGCCCCTTGCTTTTCCATCTATGCGATCCCCTTCTTCAGAATGTCATGCAGGTGGAGCACTCCCGTTACCCGGTTATTCTCGCTGATCACGACAAGCGCTGTGATAGCAAGTTTTTCCATGATGCCCAGGGCCTTGGCTGCAAGTTCATCTTCTGCAATGATACGGGGATCCGTGGTCATTACTTCGCTGGCCATCATGTCAAAAAAGTCCTTGCCCCACTTTTCAATTCCTCTTCGCACATCGCCGTCAGTGATAATGCCGAGCATGGTTTTTTCGTTATCAGCGATAACGGTTATGCCCAGCCGCTTCGAAGATATGTTGATGACCGCCTCAGCAAGCGACGCGTCAGGCGGCGTGATCGGCAAAGAGTCACCAGAGTGCATAAGGTCCTTTACCCTGATAAAGAGTTTTTTCCCAAGGCTTCCGCTGGGATGGAAAGAAGCAAAGTCATCCTGCTGGAACCCTCGTTTAGTGAGGAGGGCAACGGCAATGGCGTCTCCCATGGCAAGTGCTGCCGTTGTTGAGGATGTCGGCACGATGCCGAGCGGGCAGGCCTCTTCCTGTACGGAAATATCGAGATTCACTTCTGCAGCCTTTGCAAGCGTGGAGCCGTGATTCCCTGTCAGAGAAATAAGCCCTACATTAAACCGCTTGAGAAAAGGTATGATGCTGATGATCTCGTCTGTTTCGCCGCTGTTTGAGATCGCTATAATGACATCGTCCGCTGTTACCATGCCGAGATCGCCGTGGCTTGCTTCAGCAGGATGCATGAAGAAGGAGGGTGTGCCTGTTGATGCCAGCGTGGCAGCGATCTTTTTGCCCACCAGGCCTGATTTTCCCATCCCGGTGACAACCACTCTCCCCTTGCTGTTGAGGATGATCTCAACAGCCTTTTCAAATGTCTGGTCGATCCTGTCAATGAGGCTGCGTACGGCATCTGCCTCGGTCTGCAGGACTTTTTTGGCAATGTCAATGCTGTTCAAAGAATTCATCAGTTCTAATCGAACTGGCATCTGAGCCAGCCCGGCGGTATTCCTTTTCTGTGGGCTTCGTTCTCTATGTCAGTGAGGTCTCTCTCTGCAGAAGACAGGTGGTCCTTTGCTTTCTTGAGCCTGCCCTGCAGCGTGTCCATTTTTCTGCTGGTGCGGACATGTTTTGACTGCTCCCGGGAAATGTCTTCTTCCCGCTCCCTGACATCCCTGCCTGCATCATCAATCTTTCTCTTCACGACCGCTGCCCTTTTGCACCAGTATTCCTGTTCCTGTTTTCCCCGTGCTTTCCTGCTGTCATCCTTTATTGCTGACGGGGGAGCTTTTCTCTGCTCCCTGGGTCTGCTGTCTGACGGATTGCGGTATTTATCTATATCATCATTGGTGAACGAAAGAGGCTTTTCCTCGCCGAAGCCTGCTCCCGTAAAAAAAAGAAGGACGGCAGCAGTCAATGCCAAAGAGAGCAGATGAGAAGAGAGGTTCTTCATATAGCATTTCCTCTTGTTGCACTGGCCTGCATTGCAACAAGGTCATGCACAGCCTTGACCCGTGTCAGAAAACCCTTCATCTCATCAAGTCTGATCATATTTGGGCCGTCACACAAAGCCCTCTCAGGGTCAGGATGGACCTCCATAAAGAGGCCGTCAATGCCTGCAGCAACAGCGGCTCTGGCCATCGGCTCGGCAAACTCTCTCTGTCCTCCTGAACTGGTGCCCTGTCCTCCCGGCAGCTGGAGGCTGTGCGTTACATCAAAGATCACCGGATATCCAAAGGAACGCATGATCGGAAATGACCTGAAATCGACAACAAGATTGTTGTACCCGAACGAGACGCCGCGCTCGGTGATAAAGAGATTCTCGTTTCCGCCTGATACGAACTTATCTATGATATTCCTGACATCCCAGGGAGCGAGAAATTGTCCCTTCTTAATATTCACCGGTTTGCCGGTCTCTGCTGCTGCCAGGACAAGGTCTGTCTGCCTGCAGAGGAATGCCGGGATTTGGAGTGCATCAAGCACCCCGGCTGCAGGACGGATCTCTGCCATGGCATGAATGTCGGCAATGACCGGGACCTGAAGCTTTGACCTGATATCAGAAAGTATTCTGAGGCCTCTGTCAATGCCGGGGCCCCGGAATGAAGAGACTGATGTACGGTTCGCCTTGTCAAAAGAGCTCTTAAAAATAAACGAGATGCCAAGATCCGAGCATATTGTTTTCAGCCTCTCAGCTGTTTCGCATGTTATGGCTTCGTCCTCGATGACGCAGGGGCCGGCTATGAGAAAAAGGTTCCCCGGATGCAAGGCTTCAGGGCCGACGCAGATAGTACTTTTCAACCCTGGCTCAGTCCCCTGACATCTGACTTGGCATCAGGAAAAAGAGAACGCTTTCCCTTGAGCGAGGCTTCAATAAATGCGCTGAAGAGTGGATGAGGCTCGGTCGGCCTGGACTTGAACTCAGGGTGGAACTGGCAGCCCAGGAACCAGGGATGGTCCTCTATCTCGACGATCTCGACAAGTTCACCGTCAGGGCTCGTTCCGCTGATCTTCATGCCCATTCTCGTGAGGACTCCCTTATATGCGTTGTTGAACTCATAGCGGTGTCTGTGGCGCTCAGAGATCTCCTTCTGTTTATAGGATGCCGAGGCATTGGTGTTCTGTTCGATGACGCAAGGGTATGCGCCGAGCCTCATGGTGCCGCCCTTATGAGAGCTCTCTGTGCGCTCTTCGATCCTGCCTTTTCTGAAGTCAAACCATTTTTCCATGAGATAGATGACCGGCGCCTGGGTGTTCAGATCGAATTCCGAGCTGTTTGCCTTGAGCTCGCAGACGTTTCTTGCGAACTCGATAACCGCGCACTGCATGCCAAGGCATATGCCGAAAAAGGGAATTTTCTTTTCCCTTGCATAGCGGACAGACTCGATCTTTCCCTCGATGCCCCGGTAGCCAAATCCCCCAGGCACCAGGATGCCGTCAACGTCTGAAAGATACTTTTCCGGTCCATTCACCTCGATCTCCTCAGAGTCGACCCAGAGGAGCTCTACCTTGCAGTCATTGGCAATGCCCCCATGGATCAACGCCTCGGTAAGGCTCTTGTATGAATCCTTGAGCCCGACATACTTGCCGACGATAGCAATGGTCACCTCATGCTTGGGCTCTTTCACCTTTCTCACGATGTCTTTCCAGAGGGCAAGATCCATCTCTTTTTGGGTCAGGTTGAGCTTTTTGACGATAAGCTGTTCTATGCCCTCGGCATTGAGCGCAAGGGGCACTTCATAAATGGTGTCAACGTCGATCGCATTGATGACCGCATCTGTTTCCAGGTTACAATGGATAGCGATCTTCTTTTTTGCCTCAGGCGGGATAAGCCTGTCTGTTCTGCAGAGCAGGATATCAGGCTGGATACCGATAGCACGCAGTTCTTTTACGCTGTGCTGGGTCGGCTTGGTTTTCAGTTCGCCGGATGTTTTGATATACGGAACCAGGGTCAGGTGAACGTACAGGCAGTTTTCCTTGCCCACGTCGTATCTCATCTGCCTGATCGCCTCAAGAAACGGCAGGCTCTCGATATCGCCGACCGTGCCGCCTATCTCAACGATGACTACATCGTTGCCCTCTCCGACAGACTTGATAGCCTGTTTGATCTCGTCGGTAATGTGGGGCACAACCTGAACCGTATCGCCGAGGTAGTCGCCGCGCCGCTCTTTGGAAATGACATTGTAATAGATCTTTCCGGTCGTGAAATTATTTTTCTGGGATGTCCTGATATGGGTGAACCGCTCATAATGGCCGAGGTCCAGATCTGCCTCAGCTCCGTCATCAGAGACAAAAACCTCTCCGTGCTGAAACGGGCTTAAGGTCCCGGGATCAACATTGATATACGGATCGAGCTTCTGGATCGTTACCGTGAGGCCGCCTGCCTCAAGAAGCGCACCGATGGATGCAGCAGCGATCCCCTTTCCCAATGACGACAAGACCCCGCCGGTTATAAAAATGAATTTAGGCATTGTTCCACCCTTTCTAAATCTTGGGGTGTATCCACCCCGATTGTTTCAAATAACGTCTGCCTGACCTTTATTCTGAACCCGTTTTCTATGGCCCTGAGTTGCTCAAGCTTCTCAATCATCTCCAACCGCGCCGGAGGAAGAGATGAGAGCTTCAACAGCACCTCGCGACGGTAGCTGTAGATCCCCACATGCTTAAAACAGTCGCGCACAACCAGATCGCTCTTTGCTCTCAGCTCCCTGCTCTGTGCAAGGGGGTCACTCCATTCATCCCGGTGATAGGGTATCGGCGCACGTGAAAAATACCATGCAAACCCTTCAGAATCAAATACAACCTTTACAATATTAGGATCGAAGATTTCCCTGCTGTCTCGAATCGGTATTGCCAGCGTGCCAAGAGATGCCCTTTTGTCGTCAAGTACAGAGATAACCGCATCGATCATCTCAGGCCTGATGAGGGGTTCATCCCCCTGGACATTGACCATTATATCACAATCCATCGCTGCTGCAACTTCAGCGATCCTGTCTGTGCCTGACTGATGATCAGGCGAGGTTATGATTGCTTTGCCGCCAAAGGAGATTACCGTTTTAAAGATCGTCTCGCTGTCGGTTGCGACAATTACCTCGCTCGCTAACCGGGAGTTGAGAGAGTTCTGATATACATGCTGAATTATGGGTATGCCTTTGAGGAGTGCAAGAGGCTTACCCGGGAAACGGGTCGATGCATAACGGGCAGGTATAACGACGATCGCGGACATAGATATCTTGGCACTCATTATATACTAATTGACCCAAATCTTGACAGCCGGAACGATAACCGTCCGACCTGTTTCTGAGATATACTGTACCCATGGAGATCCCAAAGAGAAAACTCGGCAGGACCGGCATTGATGTGACCATCCTCGGCCTTGGAGGCGAGGGTGTGCTTCGGACCTTTGGCCAGGAAAAGGAGGCGTACCAGCTCATCAACCGTGCAGTCGATCTGGGCATCACCTACTGCGAGTCTGCGCGGGCGTACTCAGGCAGCGAGTCCTATTACGGCCTTGCCCTGAAGGAGCGGAGGAAGGAGATATTCCTGACGAGCAAGTCGCACGCCCGGGACAAAAAGGGTGCCTTTGATCATCTCCATGAGACCCTCCGGAATATGAAGACCGACCATCTCGACCTCTGGCAGGTGCATGATGTGAGGACCGACGAGGAGATCGAAGAGATCTTCGGCAGGCAGGGGGCGATCGAGGCCTTTGTTGAGGCAAAGGAGAAGGGGCTTGTGCGGTTCGTCGGCCTGACCGGCCACCATGATCCGCTGATCTTAAGAAAGTGCATCGAGCGGTTCGCATTCGACACGGTCCTTATGCCGCTTAACCCGGCTGAACCCCATTACAACAGCTTTATCGGGCAGGTGATGCCGCTTGCTGTTGAGCGGGGCATGGGGGTCGTTGCGATGAAGGTCTATTTCAGGGGAGCCGCAGCGCAGATCGCACCGGGCAATCTCGATCTCTTCTTTCGCTATGCCCTGTCCCATCCGATAAGCACTGCAGTCATCGGCTGCGACACAATCGGGCAGCTTGAAGAGAATGTTCGCTTCGCCTCAGCCTTCAGCCCGCTGACAAAAGACGAACAGGAGATGCTCAGCGAGCAGCTTTCTCCTATCGCCCGGAAGTTGATGTATTACAAGCCATAAAAGGGGAGAACGCGCAGGTAAGCCGCTTGTCAGTCTTGACCTGCTTGATACTCATTAAGGCCCCCCTGAACCAGACCCGAAACAGGTATGATTCAGGGACCCAAAACCTTTTCCCACAGGAGGCCTTAAATGAGATTTTACACCACACAGCACAAATTTTACTGCGGTATCGATCTGCACGCA
>JACRMT010000021.1 GCA_016214855.1 Nitrospirota bacterium
CCGAGCATTGAAGGGTTATGGGTTATTGCAGAATGTTTACGAAGAAAAACAGTTTGTCGACGGGATTATGAAATGCGAATCGAAGGTGCTTGAAAGGATGGCCGCCTGATGGCTTTTTACACACCTATTGACAAGACCTCTAGACTGCAAGCTGCTAGTATTTCCATCTATTTGTGCAGTAATGCCCATACGCATTTGTTTCGTTGTCTGTATGCAGAAATAAAAGGAGACTTATGAGACCAGTAACGACCTTCCGTGTTATACCAAAGATCCCTGAGAGCATAGAGAAACTGAGAGCGCTTGCCTATAATCTCAACTGGAGCTGGGATTATGAAGCGGTGTCTCTTATCAGGAGAATGGATCATGACATTTGGGAGGAAGCTGACCATAACCCGGTCAAGGTCCTTGGCATGATCAGTCAGGAGCGGCTTGATGAGCTCTCGAAAGACGACGGATTCCTTGCCCATTACCGCAGAGTAACGGAAAAATTTGAGCGGTACATGCATGAGCCGAAATGGTATGACAGGCATTTTGGGAAGAAGGATGCGATCATTGCTTATTTTTCACTGGAGTTTGGTATCACCGAGGCGCTGCCCATTTATTCGGGAGGTCTTGGGATCCTTGCCGGCGACCATCTGAAGTCAGCCTCTGATCTCGGCATCCCCCTTGTCGGTGTCGGGCTCCTTTACCAATGCGGCTACTTCAGACAGCATCTGAACTATGACGGGTGGCAGGCAGAAAGCTATCCGATCAACGACTTCTACAATATGGCTGTCGAAGAGGTGAAAGACAAGGACGGCAACAATCTCGTCGTGTCGATCGACCTGGCAGGCAGAAAAGTTTATGCAAAGGCATGGCTTGCGAATGTCGGCCGCGTGAGGCTCTACCTCCTGGACACGAATATCGGCCTTAACGCAGGACCGGATCATGATATAACTGACGAACTGTACGGCGGCGACAATGAAAAAAGAATGCAGCAGGAGATGGTGCTCGGTATCGGCGGCATCAGGATGCTCAAACAGCTCGGCATCATGCCGGCAGTCTGTCATATGAATGAAGGTCATTCAGCCTTTTTGGGGCTCGAGCGTATCAGGATCCTGATGCAGGAACAGAAGATGTCCTTTAAGCAGGCGATAGAGGTCGTACGGGCAGGCGGTGTATTTACCACGCATACGCCGGTGCCTGCCGGCATTGATGTATTCCCCTCGGATCTTATGAGGAAATACTTCTTTGACTATGCGAAGGAACTGGGCCTCAGCTGGGACGACTTTCTTGCCCTGGGTGCGGACAGTTATGAGAACCGTCACAACGGTTTTTCGATGGCAGCCCTTGCATTTCACCTTTCAGAGCGGGCTAATGGCGTGAGCAAGCTCCATGGGCATGTTTCAAGGAATATCTTCAGATACATATGGCCCGGGCTTCCCCAGGAAGAGATCCCGATCACATCGATAACAAACGGTATTCACCACAGATCCTGGATATCTCATGATATGGAGTCTCTCTACTACCGGTACATGGGAGAAAATTGGATCCAGGAGCCGCAGAACATGAACAAAAAGGAGCATGTTGACGAGATACCGGACGAGGAACTCTGGAGGACCCATGAGAGGAGAAGGGAAAGGCTGGTATCCTTTGCCCGGAAAAAGCTGAAAAAACAGCTCATCAGGCGCGGGGCTCCGATCACTGAGATCAAGACAGCAGAAGAGGTCCTCGATCCTGAGATACTTACCATAGGCTTTGCCCGGAGGTTTGCTACGTACAAAAGAGCTGACCTTATCCTGCGTCACCCGGACAGGCTTGCCCGCATATTGAACAATGAGAGCGCCCCGGTGCAGATCATCTTTTCCGGCAAGGCGCATCCCAGGGACACGCCGGGAAAGGAACTGATCCGGGAGCTTGTTCACCTTTCCCAGGGCGAGGAGTTCAGAAAGCGCATTGTATTCCTGGAGGACTATGACATTGCGATCGCACGCTACCTCGTGCAGGGCGTTGATGTCTGGCTCAACACGCCGCGCAGGCTTTACGAGGCATCAGGAACAAGCGGTATGAAGGCAGCTGTCAACGGAGTTCTGAACATGAGTATTCTTGACGGCTGGTGGGACGAAGCGTTCAAGGCGGGCATCGGCTGGGCGATCGGCAAAGTGGACGAATACTCTGATATCAACTACCAGTATGATATTGAGGCAAATGCCATCTATGACCTGCTCGAGAAGGAGGTTATCCCGCTCTTCTATACCAGAGGCACAGACAAATTGCCCCGCGGCTGGATACATTATATGAAGGAGTCTATCAGGAGTCTTTATCCGGTGTTTAATACCAACAGGATGGTTATTGAGTATACAGAGCGATGCTACAACATGGCTGAGAGCCGTTTCAACCTTGTCACACAAAACAACTTTGAAAATGCAAAGGCGCTTGCCGGGTTCAAGGACGGGATAGCCGGGAAGTGGTCAAAGATAAAGATCGAGGATATACGTTCTGATGCCGAGGAAAAGGTGATGATCGGACACTGCCTGTCAGTGCTCGCAACCGTGAACCTTGGAGAGATCAACCCTGATCACGTTGATGTGCAGGTCTATCACGGGCTTGTGGATAATACGGGCATGATCACTGAAGGAGTTTCAGACAGCCTTAAGGACATCAGGAAGCTGAGTGACGGGAAGTATGAGTTCTCGGGCTGCCTTAATTGCACACTGAGCGGTATGCAGGGATTCTCGATAAGGATCCTGCCGAAGAACGACCTTCTTGAGAATCCCTTTGTGCCCGGCCTTGTCAAATGGGCAGTATAAAAAGGCAAAGCGCAACCCTGAGAAAGGAAGAGAATTATGAAGCATACCCTGAAGACGGGGATTGAATCAGAGTTCACATTTCGCATTCCGGAGTCAAAGACCGTTCCGGCCCTTTATCCCGAATCAGCCGAGTTTCAGGAAATGCCGGAAGTGTTTGCCACCGGCTTTATGGTAGGGTTCCTTGAGTGGGCCTGCATTAAAGCGATAAATCCTCATCTTGACTGGCCTGGCGAACAGACTGTCGGCACGCATATTGACGTCAGTCATATCGCTGCAACGCCGGTAGGCTTTGACGTAACCGCAAAAGTAAAACTGGTCGAGGTTGACGGCAGGCGGCTCTTATTTGAGGTCGAGGCCCATGACGGCATAGACCTGATCTCAAAAGGAACGCACGAGCGCTTTATCATTAATAAGGATAAGTTTAACCTGAAGATGACAGAAAAGATCACGAAGAAGGGTTCCTAACCACAGACCAGTATCAATGGCTTCATGAACACAACTTAATTTTTCTCAGTACCCTCCTGTGGTATCATTTTTATACATCATTATGCGGTATCCCATTACGCGTGCCCTGCACCCCCGGCCAAGACAAAAAGAAAATATTCCATGGGAGGTCTCATGTTAAAGCATTTTTCGGTCAGAGATATTCTGAAAGTTCCGGCGAACATCCTTTCGCATGTAGTTATCATCGTGACCAGCGCGGCGATCGCGCTTTCATTCCCTTACCTTGTCGGATCACTGTCCCATGCCTTTATGACATCCTGGGCGATCATCGGAAATGAGAAGTTATTTCTCCTGATCGCAGAGACTGTCCTTGCTGTGCTTCTCATTCTTTTTTTCAACTATCTGGGATGGGTCTGGCGGGACAGACGGCTTGCGCGCATTGCACGGACTGCCGGACTTGTATATGCATCTACGTCCAGAGCTATCTTTGCGAGACGTCGCAACAGAAAGCTCAAAGAGGATCAGGGTATAGCACGGGATGTGATGGTGATAGGCTCAACCGGCTTCCGAACTTTCGCGGATCCACGGGGAGATCTTCATGCGGTGATAAAGAACTGCCGAAAAGCAAAGATCATGCTCCTCAATCCGGCAGGTGATGGAGCGATTACGCGGGTAAAAAGCATACTTGATCCGGAGATCACGCTTGAGAAGTTCAGGGAACAGATCAAAAGAAGCATCGATCTCCTGAAAGAGCTGAAGGCTGCCCAGAAAGATATCAGACTTAAACTTTACCAGGATGTGCCGTTCCTGAAGATGGCACTGTCAGGAGACTATCTGTGGGTGAACCATTATCATGCAGGGCTTGATGTGCAGGTCATGCCTGAATATGTCTTTGTCCACAATCAGAATCCCGGCAGCCTTTATACCATCTTTTATCAGTATTTTTTGAACCATTGGACTGATCCGCGAATTCCTGAATATGATCTGGAAACGGATGAGCTTGTCTATCGGGATGCTGCAGGAAACGAGGGGAAAAGGGAGCGTATTGAAGAGATGGAAACGGCTTCCCTGAACTGAATTGAAGAGGGGCAGGCGGTATGTCTTTCCCTGCCCCTCCTGATCACCTGTCTGCGGGCAGTGCTATTTCTTTTTTGCGGCTGTCTTCTTGACAACTTTTTTTGCGGCAGCTTTTTTCGGTGCCGCTGTCTTCTTTGCAACGGTTTTCTTGACGACTTTCTTGGCTGCAGCTTTCTTCGGCGCCGCCTTTTTCGCTACGGTTTTCTTCACAACTGCCTTCTTTACGGTTTTCTTGGCAACAGCCTTTTTAGCCGGTGCAGTCTTCTTGGGAGCAGCTTTTTTTACGGTTTTTTTCATTTTTTTGTCCTTTCCTTTTGTCGCTGTTTTTTTCGTGTTAGTCTTAACTTCTGCCTTAGCCTGTTTTATGGTCTTGCTTCTTTTTACAGCTTTTCTGAATGTTACTTCTGCCTCGAATGTCTTCTTTGTCAAAGCCTTTGTTTTTTCAGCCTGGACCATTGGCGGATGGTCTTTTTTGACTTCAACATGATACTGCTTTTTTACTGCGAGTTCGCCGGAGCTCTCGAGAACGCCGAGAATATTGTCCTCCTGAATAAGCGTTATCTCCTCCCCGTCCAGCACAATATTTTTTGTCATATAATCAATGAACATGACACGCTGACCCGGTTTCAGCACGGTAGGGACGAATAGCTTCTTTTCTTTCTTGCCCTTTTCCTGTTCGAATTTCCCGGGACCGACAGCCTCGACAATGCCCTCGGTCGGTTTTGTCCTGGCAGCGTCAGGGATGATTATGCCGCCGCTGGTTCTCTCTTCAGGTTCGCTTCTCTTGATCAGAACCCAGTCATGAAGTGGTCTAAAAGCCATGTACGATAACCTCCTGCAAAATGGTACTGCTTCATTATACTGCAAGAACCCTTTGACTGACCAGTCATTGGAGCGTTATGCCAAGAATTAATTGAAAGGTGTATTGAATATTCTGCGAAGGTCCCTGTTGTACGGTCAGCTCTGAGAATCCGGATCATGATTCCATAAGAGCAGAACTATCATTGCATAACAGAGTCTTTAGAAAGACGCTGCCCGGATCAGTTTTCCTTTATGCCGTATTTCTGCTGAAGTTCAGTATTGCCGGCAATATTCCTGATATCTCCCGTCTCAATGTTCAGCTCAAAATAGAAGCCTTTCGGCGTGACGCCGTCCGTTGCCGTATAGGTGACAAGGTATGTCTTCTCATCTGCCTTTCTTGCGATCCAGCCTATGGCCTTGAGTTTATCGGCGTTCTCTTTTGTCCACTTATTGACCAGAGCATCAACGGTTGCAGAACGATCGAGTATGTGTGATTTTTTTACCGACTCGATTGCCCAGTCAGGAGTTTTCTCAGCGTTCATATCAGGCGCGTCGCTTTTTCTCTCGGGCGACGACTGCTGTGCTGTTGGCTGCACGGGAGTGGATTGCGATAGCGGAACAGATACGCTTTTTTCAGGCACTGCCATCTGATAGGGTGAGGAGACGGGCGCCACTGCAGGCCGGGGATCGCTCTTATTTGACCAGAAAAAAAGGCCGGCGACAATAACGATAACAAAGGCAGCTCCCGCGCCAACAGCGATCTTCATGACCGGGGAATTCCCTATGCCGCTGTCTGCCCCTGCGGATATCTGCCTGAAGACAGTGTATGCATCATTGATCTTCCTGACCCGTTCATCCAGCCTGCCGCGGGAGCGCGCGTCATGAGCATCTGCCGGTGTTTTCCACACCTTGATCAGATAGTTATACGTCTGCTCAACCGACTGTGCAGGCGCATCCGCTTTTAATCCGAGCACCTCATAATAGGCATATCCGCAGGCACATTTATTCAGTGCACTTTCGTTGGTCTGTCTGCATTGAGGGCATTTCCAAGCCATGGTCTGTCTCCTTCTGAAATCATTGTAGCAGACAGCCGGGAATGCTTCAAATTTTAGAGAATCGCGGTATAATGAAAACATTGGATGTACGATGCATGCGGTGATTTTTGGAGCAGCAGAGCTGCAATAAGATCGTAACTGGCAGATTTTCATATTTTCTTCATGATAAGGGTATAGGATGAAACCATGAAAAAGATAATTTCGATACTAATCTTGACGCTCATCGGGAGTATTTCCATGGCTGACGCAGAGCAAAATAAGAAGACTGCAATTAAATGGGAAAAGGCGACTTTTGCAGGGGGCTGCTTCTGGTGCATGGAGCCGCCCTATGAAAAACTGGAAGGCGTCAAAGAAGTCCTGTCAGGATACACGGGCGGCAGGAAGGTCAATCCGACGTATGAAGAGGTATCTTCCGGCAGTACCGGTCATCTGGAGTCGATAGAGATTACCTATGATCCCTCCGTGGTCTCCTATGATACATTGCTCGACGTCTTCTGGAGAAATATCGATCCAACAGATGCGGGGGGGCAGTTTGTCGACAGGGGCGGTCAGTACCGCTCTGCTATCTTCTACCATACCGAGGATCAAAAGAAGGCTGCCGAGGCGTCGAAGCAGAGACTTGCCGGAACAGGCGTGTTCAGTAAGCCCATAGTTACGGAGATCCTGCCCGCAGCAATATTTTACAAGGCAGAGGAATATCATCAGGACTATTACAAGAAGAATCAGATCAGATACAAATTCTACCGGTTCAATTCAGGGAGGGACCAGTTCCTTGAGAAGACATGGAAGGGAAAGGCTGAGATAACGACAACTGCGCAGGGAGCAAAAACATATAGGAAACCATCAAAAGAGGAACTGAAGAAGAAGCTTACCCCGATGCAGTACAAGGTGACGCAGGAGGAAGGCACAGAACCAGCTTTCAATAATGAATACGCTAACAACAAGAAAGAGGGTATTTATGTCGATATTGTCTCGGGCGAACCGCTCTTCAGCTCGCTCGACAAGTATGATTCAGGGACCGGCTGGCCCAGCTTTACAAGGCCTCTTGAGCCGTCGAATATCGTTGAGAAGACGGACCGGAGCTGGTTCACCACACGCACAGAGGTGAGGTCCAAACAGGGTGATTCGCATCTCGGACATGTGTTCAGCGACGGTCCGAAGCCGACCGGCCTCAGATACTGCATGAACTCTGCAGCGCTCCGCTTTATCCCAAGGGAAGACCTTGAGAAAGAAGGATACGGCCAGTACAAGAAGCTGTTTGGAAAGTAGTTTTTTGGAAAGCGATAATAAATCCGAACCAGAGCCCGTTGAATTTCCGATCAACGGGGTTCTTGATCTCCACACCTTTCATCCGGGCGAGGTAAAGGATCTGCTTCCTGATTATCTGCATGAATGCAGCATGAAGGGGATTTTCGAAGTACGGATTATCCATGGAAAGGGCACGGGCGCTCTGCGTGAAACAGTTCACGCTATCCTGAGGAGACTGCCCGAGGTTTCATCATTCAAACTTGCTGATGAAACCGTAGGCAGTTGGGGTGCGACTGTTGTGGTGCTGAGACCTCTTGATTAAGACTTCTTTGTCTGTTTTTCCAGTTTCCCCTCGAACTGCTTGAACTTTCTGAAGGCTACGGACAGCGTGGACGATTCGCAGATGGCTGCCGAGATAAGCATGACATCGAGTATCTCCTCGATGCTTGCGCCTTCTTCCATTGCCCTGCCCATATGCGCATCAAGGCAGTGTTCGCACCTGAGCGCTGTTGCAGCGCTGATTGCAGCAAGTTCCGCAGTTTTCCTGTCTATTGCAGCCGGTTCCCGGTATACAGACATGCCCTTCAGCACATAGGGATTAAAGGTTTTGTGCCTCTTCTTTAATGTGCTCAGGAGGAAGCCGAGGTGCCCCCGCTGGTCTTCTATCATCTGAGAAAGGGCATCGGCCAAGCCCTCATCCTCCATGAGTGTTCTTGCCTGTTTGACCAGTTTCTTTTTATCTTTTTCTGCCATGCGCTACCTCCCCAATTCTTTTCACGATTATATCAGATTGATAAGGTCTTGACCCCTCCAGAGTTTTTGATATACCTTATCCGGAGAGGATGAATGTGAGACGTTATCAGCGAATACTATCGTTACTCCTGGGTCTTGGGCTGCTGCTGTACTGGGCAGTGCCGTCCCAGTCAAAACCAGGAGCGCTTGAAGAGGTTCAAAAGCGCGGGTACCTGCTCTGGGGCTCTGATGCAGAGGGGGGCGCTCCTTATATTTTTCCTGACCCGAAAGATCCATCACGGCTGATCGGATTTGAAGTTGATATTGCCGATGCCATAGCCCGGGAATTGGGCGTAAAGGCAAAGCAGTCGCAAAATGCATGGGACAGTCTTGTCCCTGGCCTGCAGAGAGGCGACTATGACATCGCCATGAACGGCATCGAGATCACACCCCAGAGAGAACGGGAAGTGCTTTTTTCGATGCCTTACTATATCTATACTGAACAGCTTGTTGTCAGAAAAGAAGAGTCAGCTATCCGGACAACGGATGATCTCAAAGGCAAAAAGGTAGGCACTCTCTCAGGCACTGTTGCCCAGGATATTCTGACAAAGATCGGCGGGGTAGATGTCAGGATCTATCCGGGCCAGGTCGAGCCGTATGAGGACCTTGCGATCGGCAGGATCGATGCCGTGCTCCTCGACCTTCCGATCGCTGCATATTACGGCAAGTCAAATCCGAAACTGAAATATGCCGGGACACCGATGGGTGAGGGGTTTTATGCCATTGCCGTGCGCAAAGGCGATGCAGATCTCCGGAAGGCCATAAATGATATTCTTGCAAAACTCCTCAAATCAGGCGAGCTGAAAAAGATCTATGAAAAGTGGGACCTCTGGAACGAGGCACAGGAAAAACTTTTCAGGAATATAAAAGACTCCTCCGGGTACAGCGGACTTGAGGAAAGCAAAAAAGCGCCGGTCTATACCTTCTTCCCCCTGCTCCTGAAGGGCGCCGGTCTGACGATCTTCATCTCAGCGACAGCCATGGCGCTGGCTATAACCCTGGGTCTTTTTCTGACTGTTGTGAGACTTTACAGCAGGGCGCCATTCAGCAATATCGCTACTGCTTACATAGAGGTCTATCGCGGCACCCCGCTTCTGATCCAGCTTTATATCCTGTACTATGGACTGCCGAATATCGGCATTTCTCTGAGCCCTTTTGTTGCGGCATTTCTCGGCCTCGGCATGAACTATGCAGCCTATGAGGCTGAGCTGTACCGGGCAGGCATCAGTGCGATCCCTAAGGGGCAGATGGAGGCAGCGCTCTCGCTTGGCATGACGCAGCGCATGGCTTTACGAAGGGTCGTCCTGCCCCAGGCCTTCAGGATCGCTCTGCCGGGTGTAACGAACGATTTTATAGCACTTTTCAAGGACTCTTCTCTGGTATCGATCATAGCGATGGTCGAGCTCACAAAGACCTACACCATACTTGCAGCATCGACCCTGAGATTCTTTGAGCTCGGCTTGATCGTTGCTCTCCTGTATTTTGCCATGAGCTACCCGCTTTCTCTTTTTGCGCGCAGTCTTGAGGAGAAACTGAAGGGGAAACGCAGATGATCGCGGTCAGGGATCTGCATAAGGCCTTTGGCGAACAGCAGCTCTTCAGGGGCATCAACCTTGAGATCAACAAGGGTGAGGTGGTTGTCTGCATCGGACCGTCCGGCAGCGGCAAGAGCACGTTTCTCCGGTGCATCAATGGCCTGGAATATTTCGGGAAGGGCGAGATCATGGTCGATTCCCTTGAACTGCATTCGATCAACAGGGTGAGGCCTGCCAGGGAAGACCTTGAGGCAATACGCAGGATACGGCTCAAGGTCGGCATGGTCTTTCAGCAGTTCAATCTTTTTCCTCACATGACCGTGCTCGAAAATATCATAGAGGCGCCTATGAGCGTTCTCAATGTGAGCAGGGAAGCAGCCTCTGAGCAGGCAGTGTCGCTCCTCAGGAGGATCAACCTTGAAGCAAAGGTGAGCAGCTATCCGGATCAGCTCTCCGGCGGGGAACAGCAGCGGGTCGCGATCGCGCGGGCCCTTGCCATGAAACCTGAGGCAATGCTCTTTGACGAGCCTACCTCTTCTCTTGATCCTGAAATGGTCGGCGAGGTCCTTGCGGTCATAAAAGGGCTGGTGAACGAAGGCATGACAACGGTTATCGCGACGCATGAAATGGGTTTTGCACGGGAAGTCGCTGACAGGGTTGTGGTCTTCGATAAGGGCGAGATCGTGGAGATCGGTTCGCCTGAAGAGATCTTTGCCAATCCCAGGGCTGAACGCACAAAGACCTTCCTCAGTAGGGTGCTGAAGAGTTAGCACTCAACAACATAAAGAGGCTTTTTGAGCCATAGCGCGTGCAATTTTCTATACGTTGCTCCCCTAATTCTTATAAAATAATTGCCGGGTAGAGTAATCTCTATGGCACAATATAGAAAAGGAGGATAAACAAAATGAAGGAAAAATTGACAGCAATCTTTCAAAAATCACCTTACGGATTTATTGGTTTCATTGAAGAGCTTCCAGGAGCAAATACGCAGGGAACGACATTAGAAGAAACAAGAAGTAATTTAGCAGAAGCGGTTCAGCTTGTATTAGATGCCAACAGACAGCTTTTTGAGGAAGAATTCAAGGGAATTGAAATTATAAGAGAAGACTTTGGAATGGTAACTGCTTGAAGCGAAAAGATGTAATCCGGCATCTTGAGTCAAACGGATGTGAATTCCTTCGGGAAGGCGCAAATCACACGGTATATGTAAATCGGTTGAAAAAGAAGGTCAGCACGGTTCCCCGCCACAGAGAGGTTGATGAAAACCTTGTCACGAAAATATGTAAAGACCTTGAAATACCGAAGGCATGACAACAATCATGCTCTGTTAAAGTCTGAACAGATCGGTAAGGATTAAATTAAGGGGGGAAACATATGGAAAATTTAAGCGGCCTTGAAATCGGTCTAAGTTTTATCCTCACATGGGTAGTCGGATTGCTCACTCCATTGATTATTCGATTCGTTTTACTGCGGAGACCACTCGGCAAGAAAATGGCCTTTGCTGTTTCATTTGTGCTTTATGTCATAAACTTGGCCATATTTATCGCACTCGGAAGCCAAAGCAAGACTCATGCTGTTCTATTTGTGATTGCATGGATAGCGTACGCAATATTAATCAAACAGAAAAAAGAGACGGCTCAGAAATCCCGCGTCAGTAGTCGTAATGAATATGATGAATGGAAAGCCAAAAAAGTAAGCGCTGAGCAAACCGGATTGAATCCCCCCGTTGAAGCGGAAAAACAGGAAACGGAAAACATTAATATTACGAGTCTGGACGGAAGATTGACCGGATGGAAAAGATTATGGATATTATCGTCAGCAATATGGTTGATCATTCTATTTGCAAACGCTTTTTCAGAAAGAGAGTTTCCAATGCCGGAATTCACTCCGCATAAAGACGAATTCTACAAGAAAATGTCACAAGAATCTCGATCTCTCATTGCAGGTAAATTCAATACTAATGCACAGGAAACCTTTAAAGTAAAATTGACTACTGGGCATGTCTTTAGCATTAATATTAATCCTAACGATCCACGCAATGAAGCACTGATAGTGCACATGATTAAGGAGTATTGGTCAATTGTTGAAGCTTACACATGGGAGCTAAGGGCAATCTACATCGTTAAATTTATATTGACCTGGGCACTTCCTTGCTTATTTGTATATGTCTTAGGTATGGGCTTCAGATGGGTCTATGCGGGTTTTAAGTGAGCTAATGTGCCTCCCATCATAATAACGGGCAACAAACTGATAGAAGCCATCTCAAAAATGCCTTCTGAGGAGAATAAAGGTGCCCTGAGGAACAAAGGCCGTAACATTCTGAACATGGTATTCATAGCGCGCAATGCACCGATACTCAAACACTCGATACCTCCATCATCCGTATTCTTTTACTGACAAAAAAACTGAGTCTAAGACAGCGTTTCACTATGAATTTGCTGTATTCTCTGACAAAGTTGAAATGATTTCCTGCCTGCGTTCCAGTGGTAAAGAATTGATAAGCTTTTTTAAGTAAAGTAGATAATATTCGTCTACATATTTATTTATAATTCCAAGCGCAAAATCTTCGGGAGATCTTCCCTCGGCTTCTGCTAAAGCACGAAGCTGATTCGCTGTGCTACGTGGAGCTTTTAATGTAATAACATTAAATAATCCTTCTATTTTTCCTGCACTCTGACTATTTACGGGCGAAGCAAATATTGGATGACCGAAAAATTCATCGATTTTATATTCATCAGATTTTCTTATATTTCCTGCAATTAATGCCTTTAACCCTCGCGGCTCACCCAGAAGCCATTCCTTTAGTAAATGTATGAATTTATTTATGTCGTCCAAATTCAACCTTCTACAACAACCATCTGCAATAGTTTGATATCGCACTGAATTACTGTGAGCTATCTCCTTTACAGATTTTTGGTAAGCCTTAGAAGGTGAAATGCCGGTTGCGTAGTATTTCTTTGTAAGTTCAAGGACACCCAAAATCTGATCAAGCGTTTTCGTAGTTAACATGCTCCTCATCCTCCTTAATTTCTGAAAGTAGATATCGAAAATATTATATCTACGAATCTTATTATTGTCAAGATAGTAAGATTCGTAGATATAATTTCTTTTATGGAGGAGATGTTTGCAGATAGCGACTTCCTATTTCCTTTTAAAGAATGCTATGGACAGGGAAAAGCGGATTCTTATGGAAACCCTCAGAATAACGAAAGAGAAGATCTGCAGACTTGCAGGGACTCCAGGCGTTGGTCCGGAAGGTTGAAGTTGCACATACAGAAACAAACGATATGCAGCTCATTGACTACAATTCTCTTTTTTCCAATCTGTTACCCGGCAGGCTTGAATCTGTTTGTGCATTGTGTTAATCTGTGTTACATGGAGGTGAGATGATGAGCACTACCCTGACCATACGCATTGATGAAGAAACGAAGAGCCGCCTTGACACTCTTGCCCGAGCCACAACCCGATCAAAATCATATCTTGTAAGCAATGCCATAGAGGAATTTCTCAAACAGAATGAATGGCATATTCAGGAGATCAGGAAGACAGTTGCAAAAGCTGATAAACCTGATGCGAGGTTTGCAGATCACGAAGATGTTGCCTCCTGGCTGCGAACGTGGGGAACTGACAAAGAACTGGATCCACCCAAATGAGAATACGGTGGTTCGCCGCTGCTATTCAGGATCTTATCTCCTTGAGACAATATATCGCCGCTGAGAGGCCTGAAACCGCTGCAGATGTTGCCGCACGTATCCTGAGCTGTGTTGAAAATCTCAGTATCCATCCTGCATCGGGAAGGACCGGCAGAGTTGAAGGCACCCGCGAGCTGGTCATTGCAGAACTCCCGTTTATTGTTCCCTATCGCGTCAGAAACAGAACAGTCGAAATTCTGCGTGTGCTGCATACATCCAGAAAATGGCCGACCCGGCGCAAGAAATAATATTACCTATGAAAGAACAAACTGCCTTGACACACTGATCTTCGGTGATTTCAGAGATGTTTTTGGGCAGTGCCGATAGTGCTTTTTGCTGTCTTCAGCCTGTTATAATATCTCCCATGCAATTAACTGCTTATTTTATTCTTGCTGCCTATATCCTGATCCAGTGCGCAAGCTATTGGCTGGACTTTATCAATATCAAACACATGAAGCAGAAGGGTCTTGCCATACCTTCTGGTTTTGAGGGATATATCGACGTGGCGCTGCTGAAGAAGACCCATGCGTATACCATCGAACATAACACTGTCGGCCTTGTCGAATCGGTGATCAGCAACATCATCACCCTTGTCTTTATTTATGGCGGCCTGCTTGCCATTTATGCCGCTTGGATCTCATCTCTTTCCGCCTCTTTCATTATCCAGGGCCTGCTCTTTTTCCTTATCCTGAGTTATGCAGGCTCTCTGCTCTCGATCCCGTTCAGCCTGTATAACACCTTCAAAATAGAAAATAAATATGGCTTCAATACTATGACCATGAAGCTCTGGATCACTGATCTTATCAAGTCAACGCTCATCTCGACCGTGCTGATGGGGATCGTTATGACGTGTGGTTTATGGATCATCCAGAAGAGCCCTGAGCTCTGGTGGCTTTATGTCTGGTCTTTCTTTTTTGTCTTCAGCATATTCATGATGTATATCTCTCCGTATGTGATCGAGCCGCTCTTTAATACATTCACGCCGCTTGAAGGCGATACTCTTGAGGAGAAGATAAAGACGATGATGCAGAAGACCGGCATAATGGTCAGCCGCGTTTTCAAGATCGATGCCTCAAAGCGCAGCCATCATACGAACGCATACTTCACCGGCATCGGCAAGACCAAGCGGATCGTGCTCTATGACACTCTCTTGAACAAGATGGATGAGGATGAGGTTCTTGCGGTGCTGGCCCATGAAGGCGGACACTGGAAGAAAAAACATGTGCTCAAGATGCTCGTGATCTTTGAAACGCTTTCATTAGCCGGTGCGTATATTGCCTTCAAGGTTCTTAATGCAGGACTGCTTGCAGAGATTTTTGGTATCAGGGGCAATACGTTTTTCGCTGAACTGGTGCTCATCAGTTTTGTTTTTAGTATTGTCTCTTTTCCCTTTACGCCGCTTTTCAGTGCCTTTTCCCGTAAACATGAGCGTGAGGCTGACCGGTTTGCTGTAGATATTGCGCCAAAGCCGGATGCACTTGCCACATCACTGATCAAGCTTTCAAAGGACAATCTTTCGAATCTGCATCCTCATCCGCTGTATGCTGCCTTTCACTATTCACACCCGCCTGTTGTTGAACGGGTAGCAAAGATCCATGAGATGGCAAAGGAAAGATCATGAAGGAAAAGGTTGTCTTTGCATGGTCGAGCGGAAAAAACAGCCATGCGAGATGCCCTTCTCAGATACAAGGCAGAGGGAGTGACCAGTGTCGCATTTGGCGATCTTTTCCTGGAGGACCTGAAGGCTTACCTCGAAAAAAAGCTTGCAGAAGTCGGGATGAAGGCGGTCTTTCCCCTCTGGAAGCGCGACACAACTGAGCTTGCCCGCACGTTCATCAGACAGGGGTTCAGGGCGATCATCACATGTGTTGACTCACAGGTGCTTGACAGCAGCTTCTCCGGACGGTTTTATGATGAGCAGTTCCTTGCAGACCTCCCGTCTTATGTTGACCCCTGCGGCGAAAACGGCGAGTTCCATTCCTTTGTCTTTGACGGTCCTCTGTTCAAGCAGACTGTCTGCTTTGAAAAAGGCGAGGTTGTTGTCAGAGACAGCCGCTTTTACTCCTGCGAACTCCTGCCGATCTGACTGTCTGCAAGTTATCAGAGCACATATCTGGTAATATAGGCTTATGGAAAGAAGATGCAGGGAAATCTGCGGTGATGATGTCAGAAACTGCTTTATTGACAATCAAAACCAGATCGACTGTATAGCGGACATGGTGCTGAATAAGGTTTTTGCCGTCAGTTTATGCATTGAGCCTGTCCTCAATGACGCGAGTGAGGAGATGAACAGGCTATATCTCAAACAGGCAATGCATGCCCTGAACGAACTGACCAACTGGATCAAATATCTGCAGGTGGTAAAGGATATAAAACTGCTTGCGGCGGTATCCGAAGACAGGATGTCCGACAGAAGGCGTGAAAGCAGATATCCCATGCCGGAGATATATCAAAGGCATCTCAAATTCCAAGTTGCTGTTTCTGACTTATTAATCCCTGTCAGGCTGGTCAATTTCAGCCGTCACGGGCTTTCCCTTGTTATTGCCGATAAATTGTCAGTTGATTCATCATACCGGTGCATGATTTCAACTGCTCAGACAATAAGAAAGGAAACCTCCTTTAATATCAGGGTAAGGCACTGCGCCGGACATGCTGACGGATTTCTTGTGGGAGCAGAGATAGAGGACATTGCTGACAGTCTGTCTTTTGATTTTTTTGAAAATATAGTCAGCTTCATGGATGCTGTTTCAGATAAGAACCGGTCGGAGGCCGGGGAATAAGCCCCGGAATACTGATGGAACAGACACCTATCGATCTGAAGAAGGAACAGCAAGCCTCAATGACACGGCTGCCGTACAAATACTCAGTGGCGGCCCGGTTCTTTTTTCTCATGATGGATCTGGTTACCGGCAGGAAAGAAACGCTTGCCAAGGCAAAACTCCTCGAAACTCTGGCCAGCATCCCCTATCGGGCCTGGGAGAACCGTCAATATGCCAGGATGACACAGCACTACCAGGACCGGGATCTCGTGCAGCAGGCCCGCACCATTACCGCATGGGGGCGGGAGGCCCAGGATAACGAGTATTGGCATCTGCTCGTTATTAATGAAAAGATGAAAGAGGACCGTATGAGGGATCCGTGGTATTTATTCCCTCTTATTCCCTTTCTGATGGCCGGTTCCTATGGCGTGTTGTCATGGGCACTTGCTCTGATGAATATGCCCCGTGCGTTTCTGTTTAACGCCGAGTTCGAGGATCATGCCGAGCATGTGTATGCGCAGCTTGTTCAGGAGCATCCGGAATGGGAAGAACAGCCTGTGCACAATGACCTGGTAAAGAAGTATGGCGAGTTCACAACATGGGCGGAAGTGTTCAGGCGAATCGGACTTGATGAACGCGATCACATGAACAACAGTTTTATCTTCTGTAACAAACCGGACCGTGTTGTAAGGTACGACGGTATGCCAGTGGTTCATGAAATGGTAAAAGAGAGATCGTGAAAAAAGGTGGTTTTCGCGTGGTCGAGCAGAAAGGACTATGCCCTGCACTCCCGCATCACGTTGATCCCTGCGGCGGGAATAGAGCGTTCTGTTCCTTTATCTTTGCCGGCCGCTGCTCAAGCAACCAGTCGGATACGAAAAAAGGCGAGGTTGTTGTCAGGAATAACCGCTTTCACTTCCGCGAACTCCTGTCAGTCTGATTGTCTATTTCCCCGCGAGCAGAGCCTTCAGCACATTGCCGAGGCGTTTTATGCCGGTCCTGATGGTTTCCTCATCAACGCTTGAGTAGTTCAGGCGGAGGGTGTTGACGTCTTTTTTGTTTACGTAGAAAGGATCGCCCGGCACGAAGGCAACTTTCTGTTTGACCGCTTCTTTGAAGACCTCCATCGCCGACATGCCTGCCGGGAGAGTGGCCCAGAGAAACATGCCTCCTTCAGGGTGGGTATAGGCGATCTCGGCCGGAAAATATTCCTGTATCGCACTGACCATCGCGTCCCTCTGCTTTCCATACGCCTGCCGGATCTTGTTGATATGCGCATCGATATCGTTGTCTTTCAGATACTGATGGATGATCCGCTGGCCGAAATAGTTGGTATGCAGGTCAGAGGCCTGCTTGGCGATCACCAGTTTTTCCATGATCTCATTGTTTGCAACGATCCAGCCGATGCGAAAGGAAGGGACCACGGTCTTGGAAAACGAGCCGAGGAGCACGGTGTTTTCCGGAAGGAGCTGATAAAAAGAGGGTTTTTCTTTTCCCAGGAACCGCAGTTCTCCATATGGATCGTCCTCTACCAGGATCGTCCGCTTGCCCTTGAGCGCATGAGCCACGCCTTTTCGATTCTCCTCGGAATAGCTTATGCCTGAAGGATTCTGAAAGTTCGGCACGCAGTAGAATATCTTCACAAAATGTTCGGACACGATCTCATGGAATGGCTCGAGCTCTATCCCTTCTTCATTCACCGGAACCGGGTGGAATCTTGCCTTGTAGATCGAAAAAGCCTGAATGGCACCCAGATAGCCGGGCTCTTCAATGATGACGTTGTCTCCGTCGTTCAGGAGGGTCTTTCCGAGGAGGTCCATGCCCTGCTGGGAACCTGAGGTGATCAGGATGTTGTCAGGATGAATAGGGATATGTTTTGACCGGTACCGGTCTGCTATCCACTCCCTCAGTTCGACATAACCTTCAGAGGAACTGTACTGCAGCACGTCCTTGCCCGACTCTTCCAGCAGCTTGCCGGTAGCTTTTTTTATCTCCTCCAGAGGGAACAGATCCCGGTTCGGCAGGCCGCCGGCAAAGGAGATGACAGACCCGTCCACTGCCAGTTTCAGGATCTCCCTGATAAAGGATCTCGGCACATCAGATATTCTGTCTGAGAAGATATTGCCCATGCTGTTTCCCTGTATGAAGGGGGGGACGCTACTCGATATTAAAGGTCGCGACCTCTTTCATGCCCGGGATGTACTGGCCCACAGGCACAAGCTTCTTATTCTCCTTTACGCAGTCAATGATGATGGACCAGAGCTGGTTAAGTTCCTCTTTCTCTCTTGCATTTTCAGGGGTCATTTTCAGAAGTGTTCCTTCAAGTTCGATCTTCATGGTAAATCCTCCGATAATGTTAGATAGTTCATTATACTACGAATACCACTTTTCGGAGGGTGCAGAAAGGTCCTCAAAAATAGCCGCGGCAGCTGTTGCTCCCTGGCCGACCGCAGTGACGATCTGCTTGAACCCTCCGGTAATATCTCCTGCAGCATAGATCCCCGGCACATTTGTTCTGAAGGCCTTGTCCACCCTGATATAGCCTTCGTCGTCCATCCGGACGCCGAGTTTTTTTGCAAGTTCATTATTCGGCACGTACCCTATGGCAACGAATACCCCGTCTATCAACCGGGTGTTTGTTGACGCATTATTCACATCTTCAAGGACGATCTCGTTCACAAACTTCTCACCTCTGATCTCAATCACCTTTGTGTTCCAGATGATCGGGATCTTGTTAGCAGCAAGGCTGTCCTGAAGAAATTTTTCTGCCCGCAGTTTGTCCCGCCTGTGAACAATCGTGACATCAACGCCTATGTTCTTCAGATAGAGTGCCTCTGTAGCTGCGGTGTTGCCGCCCCCGATGACGAATACCTTCTTCCCGTCCTTAAAGAAGTACCCGTCGCAGGACGCGCAGTAACTTACGCCTCTGCCCTGGAACTCCTTTTCTCCCGGCACATCAAGTTTTTTGCTCTCTGCCCCTGCGGAGATCAGCAATGCCTTTGCCTTGTACGCGACCCTGTTAGTTCGTATCTCGAACAGATCATTCGTCTTCTGTACATCAAGCACTTCCTCGCCCTGGTGAATGTCCGTATATTGGATCGCCTGCTGTGCCATCATGTCCATAAGCGTCTTGCCGCCGATGCGGGTAAAACCGGGATAGTTCTCTACCACGGGAGTGATGGCAACCTGTCCGCCGATATTGCCTTTTTCAATAACAACGGAATTCAGCCCGGACCGTTCAGCATAGATCGCTGCGGTAAGGCCCGCAGGCCCGGCGCCGACGATCACGAGATCTTTCTCGATCACGCCTTCACCTTCAAATGGCTTGATCTCGACAGGGGCTGCTGTCAGCACTTCCTCGATAAAGACCTCTTCCGGCTGCAGTCCTGTGCTGACGAGCTGGTCGTTAATGAATACCTGAGGCACTGAAAATGCATTATATTCTGTTGCGAGATCCCTGTTCTCATGGATTTCAATGATCTCGGTGCTGATAAGATCCTTTTTTTCTATGGCTGCAGAGACGGCGTGCAATGCCTGATGAGGGCAGTACGGACAGGTTGGGCTCACAAAGACCTTGATATTGCGGTTCTCTTTCAGTTCGGACAGGCGCTTCTTCGATGCATCAGAAAGTATGGTCATGCCGGCTGATGCCATGATCACGCCGAGCAGGAAGGTGCGCGCTTCCTCGCCCGCAGGGGCGCCGGTAAATCTGATGGCATACTGTTCAGGCTCAATCAGGAGGGTGGGAGTGCGGGTTATGTGGTATTTCTTTGCAGTCTCGCTGTCAGGGGCGACGAAAACAGGCTTGATCTTTTCAGTGAGCGTTGAGAGTTCTGTCAGAAGCTTCCGGCAGAAGTCATTAAAAGGCCTGTTCTGATCGTCAGAAAGCACTGCGATCAGGCTGACAGACTTCTTCATCTGAGCCAGCTCCTTCTGCAGGACTTTCTTCGTGTTATCCGAGATAAATTCTTCTTTCTTTGGTCCCATTCCTTAACCCCGAAAAGACAACTCTGTGATTGGACGTATTTTACCTGAAAACTGCGAAAATAATGATCACTGCATGGACTGCATTTTGAGCGGGGAAGCCATGTTGACTTGAAATTCTCATCTCGGATAAGATAACAATTCGATGAAAATAGCTATCGGATCAGATCACGCAGGCTTTGGCCTTAAAGAGGATGTTCTCGATCTTTTGAACGGGCTTGGTCATGATATCGTTGACTGCGGGACCTATAACACGGCATCTGTCGATTACCCTGATTTCGGGGAAAAGGTCTCGAAGATGGTAGGTTCAGGAGAGGTTGAACGGGGTATTTTGATCTGCGGCACCGGCCTGGGTATGTCCATGGTAGCGAACAAATTTCCGAATGTCAGGGCAGCGCTCTGCAATGACCTCTTCAGTGCAAAGATGAGCCGGCTCCATAATGATGCGAATGTTCTTGTTCTTGGCGGCAGGATCCTCGGCAAGGACCTGGCTGCGGAGATCGTGCGGACGTGGCTGAGCACAGCGTTCGAAGGTGACCGGCATATGAGAAGACTGAACAAAATCAAGAAAATAGAGGAAACCTTAAACAGCAATGATTGATGAAAGCCTGAAAACCAGCGATCCCGAAGTTTATGAAGCTATTGAGCAGGAGAAGAACAGGGAGCATCAGAAGATCGTACTCATCGCATCGGAAAACTATGCCAGCCGCGCAGTGCTTGAGGCGCAGGGATCGATCTTTACGAATAAATATGCTGAAGGATATCCGTCGAAAAGATATTACGGCGGCTGCGAATATGCCGATGCCGTTGAAACGCTGGCTATTGAGCGGGCAAAGAAGATCTTTGGCGCAGAGCATGTGAATGTGCAGCCGCACTCAGGTTCCCAGGCGAACATGGCTGTATATTTTGCGGCGATCAAGCCAGGGGACACGATCCTCGGCATGAGCCTCAGCCATGGCGGCCACCTTACCCACGGCGCATCAGTCAGCTTCTCAGGCACGTTGTACAAGAATTTCTCTTATGGGGTGAACAAGGACGGCGTCATTGATCTTGATCAGGTGAGGAAGCTTGCGCAGGAGCATAAGCCCCGCATGATCATTGTCGGCGCAAGCGCCTATTCCCGCATCCTCGATTTCAAGGGCTTCTCTGAGATCGCAAAGGAAGTGGGCGCCTATCTGATGGCAGATATTGCCCATATCGCCGGCCTGATCGCTGCAGGGGTCCATCCCTCGCCTGTCCCCTATGCTGACTTTGTCACCTCGACAACACATAAGACCCTGAGGGGACCGCGCGGCGGCATGATCATGTGCAGGTCAGAGCATGCAAAGGCAGTGGACAAGGTGATCTTCCCCGGCATCCAGGGAGGCCCTCTGGTGCATGTGATTGCAGCAAAGGCAGTTGCATTCAGGGAAGCGATGACCGAGGACTTTAGCACATATCAGAAACGTGTTGTCGAAAACGCAAAGACCCTTGCAGACGAGCTTGTCAGGAGGGGCTTCAGCATCATCTCAGGCGGCACGGACAATCATCTCATGCTCGTTGACCTTACGAACAAGAGCAGCACAGGCAAGGATGCAGAGGATGCACTTGATAAGGCGGGTATAACCGTGAATAAAAATGCCATCCCCTATGACACGAGACCCCCTGCTGTAACGAGCGGCATCAGGCTCGGCACCCCGAGCATCACGACCCGCGGCATGGGCAAGGCAGAGATGGTCGAAATTGCCGAGATCATCTCCTCTGTCATAGACAACTGCACAGACCCAGGGAAGATCCAGGCATTTGCCGAGCGGGTCAAGACCCTCTGCGATAAGTTCCCGATCTACCGGTGATGCAGTGAACAGGGTCAGCGAACAGAATCAGGTAAAGACTGAAAATTCTTTTCTCGCTGATGCTATCTCTTCTTTTCTGCCACATACCCTCATCCCTGACACTGCTGCTGAGACTTTCCTTTCATGAAGTGCCCCTTCTGCGAGAGCCAGGAAGACAAGGTCATTGACTCGCGTGTGAGCAAGGAGGGCAATGCCATCCGCCGCAGGCGTGAATGCCTGAAGTGCGGCAAGCGTTTTACCTCTTATGAACGGGTTGAAGAACTGGCCCCCATGGTCATCAAGAAGGACGGACGGCGGGAGTCCTTCAATGCAGACAAGATCAGAAGCGGACTGCTCATTGCCTGCAAGAAAAGGCCTATTGAGACGGACAAGATCGACGAGATCGTTGACAATATCGAGAAAAAGCTTATCGGTCTCGGCGAAAAGGAGATACCGAGTTCCTCCATCGGCGAAGAGATCATGGCAGCGCTCAAGGAACTCGACAAGGTCGCTTATGTGCGGTTTGCCTCTGTGTACCGGCAGTTCAAGGATATCAATGAGCTCATGGACGAGGTGAAGACCCTCTTCGATCATCACAAAGATAAGAAGTAATGCGCACCCCTCTTCTTCTGGTAATTGAGGACGACGAAACCATAGCTCTGAGCCTCAGGACTTTCTTCGAGAGCAAAGGATGCAGTGTTCTCTGCGCCTCGACATGCAGGGAGGGTCTTGACATCTGCCTCAGGGAGATTCCCGATACCGTTATTCTCGATCTTCGTCTGCCTGACGGAAGCGGCATTGATGTCCTTAAGGAGATCAAGAAGGACTACCCGGAAATATCCGTGATCGTTATGACCGGGTATGGCGAGATAGACGAAGCGGTCAGTGCCATGAAACTGGGGGCTGAATATTATTTTCAGAAGCCGATATCCCTGGATGCGCTCTCAGTTTTTGTTGAAAAGAGCATCGGCATCAAGAAGATGAAGCAGGATGCGGTCTTTTTCAAAAAGACCGATCATCCGATCATCGGGAGAAGCCACCATATCCAGAGCATAATCCATATGATCAACCTCCTTGCCGCAAATCCCTCGACCACTGCACTTATCCTCGGAGAGACCGGCACCGGCAAGGAGATCATTGCCCGCAATATCCACGCGCTCAGCAGCAGGGCTGACCGGCCTTTTGTTGATATCAATTGTGCCGCGATCCCTGAACCTATCCTTGAGAGTGAGCTCTTCGGGTATGAGGCCGGCGCCTTTACTGACGCAAAAAAGACGAAAATAGGACTTATCGAACTGGCTGACAGGGGTACGCTTTTTCTTGATGAGATCGGGGACATGCCGCTCAGCGCCCAGGCCAAGATACTGCGGGTCACCGAGACCAGGACCTTTAAGCGCCTGGGTGGAACGCGGGACATTGCCGCAGATGTCCGGATCGTAGCTGCAACGAACAAGGACCTTGCTGATCGGGTCAGGAAAGGACTTTTCAGGGAAGACCTTTACTACCGCCTGAATATCATGCCGCTGCAGGTTCTGCCCTTGCGGAAGAGGTCTGATGACATCCCGCTTATTGCCGAGTTCCTGCTGAAAGAGATAAAGAAGACTCTCGCCAGGAAGGAGATCGGAATCTTGACAGAGGCGGCCAAGGAGAAGCTCTGCAGCTATTCCTGGCCCGGCAATGTGAGAGAACTGAAAAATGTAATTGAAAGAGCTGCAATTCTCTGCCCGGAGGGTGATATTATGCCGCGGCATATCATTATCCCTGAAGGGACGACCGGAGATCCTGACCGCAGGCCGCTGCCGCTCAGTGAAATGGAGCAGGAGCATATCAGGCATGTATTGCGCATGGCGAACGGCAACAGGACAAAGGCTGCTGACATGCTGGATATAGCCAGGTCAACCCTGAGCGAAAAGATAAAAAAGTACAGCCTCCAGTGACCGAGAATCGGACGGCCTGTCCGGATTCCGGTCATTCCTGATTTTTTATATTCCCCAGTCCTCATCCCGAAACAGTCAATCACAAGAAATAAAGCTTTTAAAACAACTTATTGCATGATTCGTTGTGCTGACATGTATGCCTAAAAGAGATGGCACAGGTCTTGATATATGGGTTCGATAGTTTATTGCGGGAGGATAACGAAATATGAAAAAGATATTGATTGTTGATGATGAACCAACAATACTGATGACCTTGTCGCACGTGCTCAGCAACCCTGACACTACGGTTATCACCAGCAGCAGGATGGAAGAGGCTGAAGAGGCCCTTTCACGGTATACCTTTGATCTGGTGATAGTAGATATACGGTTAAGCGGCATGGAAGGCATGGAAGGGCTTGAACTGCTCAGTTATGTGAAACAGATCAGCCCGACGACCCAGGTGATCATCATGACAGCCTATGGTTCCGAGGAGATGCGGGAAGAGGCCGGAAAGAGAGGGGCTTTTCACTACTATGAAAAACCGATCGACATACCTCATCTTCTCGATAAGGTCCGATCGCTTAACATACCGGTTCTCACAAAGGGGTAATGACATGTATTTAATCAGAAGGAGGGGGTTATGACCGTATTGCAGAAGATTCTCATTGTGGACGATTCCCAGCTCATCCATAACATGTACAGACTTGTCATGAACAGGTATCAGGGGTGCAAGATCCTTGATGCCATGAACGGGCTTGAGGCCCTTGATATACTTTCCAAAGAAAGCGACTTTGATATTATCCTGCTGGATA
The DNA here is from genome assembly GCA_016214855.1 of Nitrospirota bacterium. Taxonomy (NCBI): domain Bacteria; kingdom Pseudomonadati; phylum Nitrospirota; species Nitrospirota bacterium. The sequence continues at coordinate 24,716 of JACRMT010000021.1, forward strand.
TCAATATGCCGGTAATGAACGGGATCCAGTTCATGGAGAAACTGTATAGCGAGAATCTCTACCGCCATATTTCGATCATTGTCATAAGCACTGAAGGCAGGGAGGAAGATACGTTAAGGGCGTTGAAATTGGGAGCTGTCGGATATGTGGTAAAGCCTTTCAAACCGCATCTTCTGCATGAGCTTATCGAAAAAGTAATGGGCAAAAAAAAGGCAAAGTCGCCTTTTCCGGAGACAGACCGCAACAAAGAGTCTGCGGCCAAGTAATCCTATCTTATGACTGCGCATCCGGGGAAGAGGTTGCAATAGGACAGACATGCACAACCATGCCGGTATAATTAGGGAACAGATCATAACGGAAGACGAATACAGGCTTTTCACCGAGCTGCTCGAACAGCGTTTTGGCAAGATGCTGAAAAGCGGGAAAATGCTCTCCTTTCATATGAAGGTTTCGCACAGACTTGCGGTGCTCGGCATGGGAACCTACCGTGAATATTATGACTATCTTGTATCTGATCCTGAGGGTATGGAAGCAGCTGTTCTGATGTCGCACCTGGCGAACCATGAAAGCTGTTTTTTCAGGGACGAGGAGCAGTTCAGGCTCCTTTCCACTCTTCTTAAAGAGGCAGCCGGATCATATCAGTTGAAGCACAAGAAAAGCATCAGAATACTTTCTGCTGCGTCAGCCACCGGAGAAGAGGCATACACCCTGAGTTCAGCAGTACGCAGCTGCGGCATCTGCCGGCCGGCCTGGGACGTGAAGATCATCGGCATTGATATTGCCCCAAAGGCAATTGTTTGGGCTAAGGAGGGCAGATACGGCAGGGACTCTTTTGGCACTGAAGTCAGCGACAAGAATTTCAGAACGGAAAATTTCACTGCCGACGGGGAACGGTATATGGTAAAACCGTGCCTTAGGGAAAATGTCGAATTCAGGTTCGGCAATCTTGTCGATGCAAAATCTCTTGCCGGACTCGGCACCATGGACATGATCTTCTGTCGGCATATTTTGGGATCCATGACCGACAGCGGCATTCAGCGAGCGGTCAGGAATCTCTTCAGCTTGCTCTCCGATGAAGGATATCTGTTCATCGGCACTTCCGAAAGTATTATCCAGCATACGAACCTGTTTGTGCCGATGCGTACCGGCGCCATGACCGTTTACAGGAAGAATATATGCAGGGAACCGAGACTGGCCGGGATGTGCTCGATGGACGTTCTGCAGCAGGAGGCGAGATGACGATGCTTAATGAGCCGCATGAGATATGGAAGCTATTACCGAAAAAGGATTGGTGGGAGCGGCAGGAGTATATCAATAAGCTGATTTCGTATCCTTTGGTTGAATATTTGCCCGATCTGGAGCAGGGCATCAGGAATGATGATGATGCAGATATCAGGAATGCAGCCATGGAGGTTTACCGGGTCCTTGGCGTGAAGGGTTTCCCCTCGCTTGAGGGTCTGCTGCAGGACCATAACCATGAAGTAAGACTTTTTGCCGTGAACATTCTCTGCAGTATTGCTGACCGCGGAACGTTTCCGCTCCTGGCCGAGGCCATGAATGATTCAGATGTGAATGTAAGAATAGCTACTGCTGAAGCCCTCGGCAAGGTGAGAGATGAGCGTGCCATACCGCTGTTGGAGAGTGCACTTGATGATGAGCCATGGGTTGCCATGGCTGCAATTGATGCACTGGGTCAGATCGGCGGGGATGATGCGCTCAGACTTCTGTACCGCTGTCTCGAAATGCCCGGGGTTCAGGAGCTCGCCATAGAAGCGATCGAGAGGGCCGGGAAGCAGGAATCCATTAAATATCTTGCAGACTGCCTGCATAAAGTGGAGCTCTTTGAACATGCCCTTAAGGCTATTCAGGAGATCTCGGAACGGGAAAATATCAGACCGGACCCGGAGTTTTTTATGCACCACATAGCGATGCTGCTGGCCATGCTCCAATCTCCGGATCCAAAGACCCGCAAAGCGGCAGGCATGGCGATAAGCTGCTCCCGCAGTATAGGTGCGCAGCAATGCATGATAGAACTGGTAAAAGATGATGAGCTGCAGGAGTATGCCGTTGATGCACTGCTTCAGGCCGGGAAAAGGGCTGTATGCGGCATTGTTGATGCAATTCGGAATTTTACCGGTCCCCACAGGCAGATCCTTGCCAAGACCCTCAGTATGCTCGGCGAGTATGACGCACTGCTTCAATTCGCAGAAGACAGTGATGCAGAGGTTCGTACCGAGGTGGCGCTTGCTCTCGGCCGTGTTGCGTTGCCAAGGGCGCTCCAGATACTCGAGTCCATGCTGCATGATCCTGACGAGGAGGTCCGCATGGCTGCCAGAAGGAGCCTGGACAGCAGGGACAAGGCAGTGGAGCCATGAGTTTCAGAGCATCCGTATCCGGTGAGTCCGGAAGGCTGGCGCTGGGCGGCAGCCTCACGATCGAGAATGCTGCCAAGATCAGGGAAGAGCTGCTCGGGACTTTCCGGGAGTCTGAGGGGGTTATCCTTGAGCTTATGGGAGATGTTGTTGCTGACGTTTCTTTTATGCAGATACTCTGCTCGGCGAAGAAAACAGCAGTGATTGAGAAGAAGCGGTTTGAAGTTGACTGGTCTGCTGCTCCGGGAGTCAGAAGTTCCATGGCTGCTGCCGGATACAACGGTGATGAACTATGTTTTCAAGATGCTGGTGAAGACCGGAGATCGGTCAACGGAGGTCCGAATGAGTAAGAAGATCATGACGGTTGATGATTCGGCCAGTGTACGTCAGCTGGTGAGCTTTACCCTGAAACAGCATGGCTACGAGGTTTCCGAGGCGGTCAATGGCTCAGAGGCCCTGAAAAAACTCAAACAGGGAAAGATAGACCTGCTGATCACGGACATTAATATGCCGGAGATGGACGGCATCAGCCTTATCAAGATGGTAAGGGACGACCCTTCATACAAATTTATTCCGATCATCATACTCACTACAGAGTCTCAGACCGGGAAAAAGGAAGAGGCAAAGGCTGCCGGGGCCACGGGGTGGATCATCAAGCCGTTCCGGCCTGATCAGCTCGTCTCGGCCATAAGAAAGGTGATGGGATGAGCGACGAATTTGCCGAGATCAGGGAAGCCTTCAAAGTCGAGGCATCCGAGATACTTACAGCGCTTGAAGCATCACTCCTTGATCTTGAGAAAGACCCTGACAATATGGAGATGGTCTCATCCATATTCAGGTCGTTTCATACGCTTAAGGGATCAGGCGGCATGTGCGGTTTTGACGATATTTCGGCATTCACGCATCAGATTGAGACCGTTTACGACCTTGTCAGGAACTGGAAGATAGAAGCGGACAAGTCCCTCTTCGACCTCACCCTGTCTGCATGCGACCATATACGTGACATGATGAACGTTGACCAGCTCAGCAGAGAGGCAGTTGACAATCGGACTGCGGATATCCTCGCAATGTTCAGAAAGTTTATCCCTGAGGAGAGAAAGGCGCCGAAGATCCTGAAGCAGGCTGGTCTTGCCGAAGAGATATTCGGCGAAGAAGAGCAAACGAAAAAAACCGTTTACCGGATCCGTTTCCGGCCTTCCCGGGACATTTTTCTGCGTGGTACAAATCCGCTTCTGCTGATCGATGAACTCAGGACAATGGGTGACTGCAGGGTCATAGCGCATACCCAAAGCATACCGGCGCTGGACCTGCTGGATGCGGAAGCATGTTACACCTCCTGGGACATCATTTTGACAACAACAAAGGGACTGAATGACATTCAGGATGTATTTATATTTATTCAGGATGAGACAGAACTGTCAATAGACATCATTTATGACGGGGATGCAGATCTTGATGCTGAAGACTTTCGTAAACTGGGCGAGATCCTTATCGAGAAACAGGACATCAGGAAAGAGAACCTCGAACAGATACTGAGGGAAAGAAAGCGGCTTGGGGAGCTGCTGGTTGAAGAGGGGCTGGTCCAGGAGGTCAGCATACAGGCTGCGCTGGCCGAGCAGGAGCAGGTGAAGCAGGTTCGGGAGGACCGGCAGAAGATCGAAGCCACAATGAATATAAGGGTAGCTTCCCGGAAGCTCGATAAATTGATCAATCTTGTGGGCGAGCTGGTCACTGTTCAGGCGCGTCTGAGCCAGACCTCTTTACGCTACGACGATCCTGAGCTGCTCCTGATCGCGGAAGAGGTCGAACGCCTGATAGAGGAACTCAGGGACACTTCCATGAACATACGGATGCTGCCGATGGGTACCACCTTCGGCAAGTTCAAGAGACTTGTCCGCGATCTTACGGCAGAGCTTGGCAAAGAGGCTGAGCTGTTCACTGAAGGAGCTGAGACAGAACTCGACAAGACGGTTATCGAGAAGCTGAACGATCCCCTGGTCCATATCATCAGGAACTGTGTCGACCACGGCATAGAACTGCCTGATCTGCGCAGACAGCAGGGCAAACCCAGAAAAGGCAGCATTCGCCTTTCTGCTGTCCATTCCGGAGCCTATGTGGTTATTCAGATCCAGGATGACGGCGCCGGTCTTAATAAGACGGCCATACATACAAAGGCGCTGCAAAAAGGTCTGATCCAGCCGGACGATGAGCTGAGCGAACGCGAGATATTTAATCTGATCCTTGCGCCGGGATTCACGACCTCAGGCAGTGTTACCAGCGTCTCGGGCCGCGGCGTCGGCATGGATGTGGTGAAGAAGGCTGTTGATAATCTCAGGGGCACGATCAAGATAGAGAGCCTGCCTGGGGAAGGGACCACCATAACCCTGAGCCTGCCTCTGACCCTTGCGATTATCGAGGGCCTTCTGGTGAAGGTCGGGACCGAAACGTTCGTGATGCCGCTCTCGATCGTGGAGGAATGCATCGAACTGACCGGCCAGGCCATTAAGGAAGGCCACGGCAGAAACCTCGTTAACGTACGCAGCCAGATAGTCCCCTATATCCGTCTTCGGGAACAGTTCGCGATCAGCGGCAATGAGCCGGCTATCCAGCAGGTCGTGATCGCAAATACCGAAGGAAGGCGCGTGGGATTTGCTGTGGACAGCGTGATCGGTGAACACCAGACCGTGATCAAGTCGCTTGGCAAGTTCTACCGTGATGTACGGGGAATCTCTGGTGCGACGATCCTCGGAGACGGTTCCGTGGCCCTGATCCTCGATATGCCGCAGCTGATCCAGATGGTCGAAACAGAGGAAAACGCATGAAGATGACCCAGGCCCTCCTGTCTCTGCCTGATAACAATGAAGCTGACATCTCTGCAATGGTATCAGAAAGATATCTGAGACAGCGCAGAAGGGAGAAGACATGAAATTGACTATTTCTCAGAAACTCGGATCGGTAATGGGTGTCCTGCTCCTGCTGATGATCAGCATGGGTCTGTTCTTTTTCTTCTCGACAGGCAAGGTGCAGCAGGCAGTGGCGCAGAATCAGGAACTGCGTAAAACGAACGAACTGATGACAGACCGGGTGATCGACCATCTGAAGTGGATGGACGGCATCTCCACAGGGGTGTTTATCCAGGGCAGGGAATTTACCGGCAAGCTCGATCCAAACGAGTGCAACCTCGGCAAATGGATGAAGACGTTCAAACCCTATTCTGACGAAGTGGGACAGCCGTTCTCTGCTCTTGATGCGCCGCATCGCAAGCTGCATAGCACGGCTGAAAAGATCATTGCCGCATATAAAGCAGGAGACCGGTCCGGGGCCACAGCAATATTCACGGAGGAGACGATCCCTGCGGTCAACGAAGTTCAGTCACATCTCAGGCAGATCAAGGAGATACTTCATAAAGACGAGGCAAAGTCGCTCGAACAGCTCACCGTGATCCAGTCCAATGAGAAGAAGGTTTCGATCTTCCTGACCGTGCTGGGTATCCTGCTTGGCAGTTTTCTGTCCCTTATTATTACAAGGAACCTGCTGAATCTCCTTGGCGGAGAGCCTGCATACATAGCCGAGATCGCCGAGCGGATATCCTCAGGTGACCTCACCATGAAGCTGAGCTCCGGAAGGGCGCAGGATACCGGCATCTTTGCGTCAATGAAGCATATGGTAGAACAGTTGAAGGGCATTGTCGAGGATGTAAAATCAGCCGCCTCCAATGTTGCCGCCGGAAGCCGGGAGATGAGCCAGAACTCACAGCAGATGTCGCAGGGGGCCTCTGAACAGGCAAGCTCTGTAGAGGAGGTATCATCCTCAATGGAAGAGATGGCCTCGAATATCCGTCAGAACGCAGGCAATGCGCAGCAGACCGAGAAGATCGCGGTCAAGTCGGTCGCGGATGCTGCAGAGAGCACCAGGGCTGTGATGGATGCGGTCATGGCAATGAAACAGATCGCCGAGAAGATATCGATCATAGAAGAGATAGCGCGGCAGACAAACCTGCTTGCGCTGAATGCTGCAATAGAGGCAGCCCGTGCAGGAGAGCACGGCAAGGGCTTTGCCGTGGTTGCCTCGGAGGTGAGGAAGCTGGCAGAGCGGAGCCAGACAGCCGCGGTCGAGATCAGTGAGCTGTCGGTCTCAAGCATGGATGTTGGCGAGCGGGCCTGCGATATGCTGGCAAAGCTGGTTCCTGACATACAGAAGACCGCGGAACTGGTGCAGGAGATCAATGTTGCCAGCGCTGAGCAAAACAGCAGTGCAGAGCAGATCAACAAGGCGATACAGCGGCTTGATCATGTTGTACAGCAGAATGCCGGTGCAGCAGAGGAGATGTCATCCACAGCAGAGGAACTGTCGGCCCAGGCTGAGCATCTGCAGAGCGCAGTGGAGTTTTTTCGTATTGCTGAATCCGATTACAGCCGGAGGCGGCAGCTCGCAGCTGATGCACAAAGCGCAGTGCGGCAGGGAGCGGCGCTGCCTTTGCAATATAGCGCATGATTGGTTGGTGTCGTATTTTAAATTTGTTTCTGAATACATTCCGAATTATAACGGCGTGGCAGCTCAGAATAGGTGTAAAACAGCAAGCCTGAGGAGGTGGAAGGGGACAGATCATAGAGCAAAAGGGGGCAGGCAATCGGTTCTGTTTAAATTAATAAAATGATTAGCTCAAAGGAGGAGTTATGTTCAAAGACATGAAGATCGGTTCAAAGCTGTTTATGGGGTTCGGCATTGTGGTATTCGTGATGATTGCCATTGGCGGCGCAGGTTACTGGGGCGCCTCATCGATCACCGGCGAAACGGTGAAGCTGCTGCATACTGATGTTGCGCTGTCCGAGACTGCCATGGAGGTCACGATCGGCATACTAAATATGCGCAGGTTTGAGAAAGACCTTTTTCTGAACATTGGCAACCGTGAGAAAGAGGCAGATTACACCAAAAAGTGGAATGCAGCGGTTGATGAGACTGTCAAGGCAGTCACTGAGTCAGAAAAAGTGCTTACTGTTCAGTCTGACAAGGATACGTTGAAGGATGTTAAGACTGAATTGGCTGTATATGTGGCTGGCATGAGAAAGGTCATGGGCCTGCTTGTGTCCGGGGCAATCAAAGATGCTGCAGGAGGCAATGCAGCGATCGCTGAAGTCAAGGATGCCATACACAAGATGGAGACTGCTGCAGAAACACTCGACCACGAGGCGAACAAGCGCGTTGAGCAGGCAGAGAGCAATATGAACGCATTTTCGAGGCGCATATCCATCATTCTGCTGTCCCTTGTTATTATTGCCCTTCTGGTGAGCGTTGCTATCAGTCTGCTGATAACCCGCAGTATTACAGCTCCTCTGATCTTAGGTGTGGATGTTGCCAACAAGCTTGCCAACGGAGACCTGACGCTCGATATCCAGACGCAGAGCAAAGACGAGACCGGCCAGCTGCTTTCTGCCATGAAGAATATGGTGGAGAAATTAAAAGAGACCATTGTAGATGTAAAGTCCGCGGCTGACAATGTTGCCTCAGGCAGTTCCGAGTTGAGCGCCAGTTCAGAGCAGATGTCGCAGGGAGCATCTGAGCAGGCCAGTTCGGTCGAGGAGGTCTCATCCTCCATGGAAGAGATGGTCTCGAACATAAGACAGAACGCAGACAACGCACAGCAGACAGACAAGATAGCCC